>NZ_JANSIG010000045.1:0-23779 GCF_047461975.1 Synechococcus sp. R55.3
ATCGGCATTGGGTCAGCCGTTTTTAGGTAAGGAGGCATCTCCACCACTTGAACCGTTGCCCCCACCGGCAGTAAACCCTGGGCTTCAGACATAACGGGAGTCCATGTGGCAAGTGTCTCTAGCTTAGCTGAACGTAGGACGATGTATGCCCAAAACCGAACCCGAGCAGGATGACAGCATTAGGGCAGATCCCAGAGGAGCCGAACAGATTGGATCCCCGAAGAATTGTTGTAAGATTTTTATCAAGCACGAGGATTCAACGAGATAAAAAGGTAACATCTTGCAAGGTGAGTTGGTTTTTCCCACAAAGAAAAAGCAGTCGGCCTTTCGGGGTGCTGCCAACTGATCGCCAATTTGCTACCATACCATGAACTCTTGGTACCCATTTTTTGTGTCCTTGGATACGGAAACCTCATTTGCCGAGGCAATTTAGGGGTTCTCTTGTCCTGGAGCTGTGGGCGCAGGGCTTAGCAAGCTCGCCTTCGGCCTACGCACCAGCCAGATCTTTGCCGAAATTCTGTAGAAGTGTTAAGAATAGTTACATTGGTTTGCTATCTTCTCAGTTTTCATACTCGTCCTTACTTCAGCGCTGCGAAACGACCATGCTAGATCCCATTCCCCCCCCAGCCCTTGAGGAATATCTATTGGAAACGGGCATTATCGACCGTTCTCAACTGAGCCTGGCCAAGAAGCTGCAGCATCGCCAGCAAGGGCCGTTGCTGATGATCCTTTTGGAGTTGAGTTTCATCGATCTGGAGCAGCTCAGCCGCCTTTTGGATTTGGGCCGCGCCTACCCTTTTGATCATGCTGCAAACGCTGGATAGTCTTCAGCCCAACTGGCAACAGGCTCTGGCTCGGTGGTTCGCTGCTGAGCAGGGATCCCTGCTGCTGAAAAGCTGTGGGGGCCAGGATCTGGCGAAGCTGCGCAGTGTTTTGCAACAGATCTGTTCTCCTGTCCAGTCTGTTACGTTGCTAACAGAAGACTTGGAGGTGGTGGCCGGCCCATTGACGCTCCAAAGCTGGGATCCTCAAGCGACGGGCCATTTTGCCCACCTTTATCTGGAGCGTTCCGCCTCTAGCTCACACATGAGTCGTTTGGCGGCTATTGTTGCTCGGTTGCGTGCCCCCGATGGATGTCCCTGGGATCGGGCCCAAACTCCGGAGTCTCTGACCCCCTACATTCTCGAAGAAGCGTATGAGACGGTAGCTGCCATTCGAGCCGGGGATCCGGCGGCGATTGCCGAAGAGCTGGGGGATTTGTTGTTGCAGGTGGTGTTGCAGTCTCAGATCTTTGCCGAGCAGAACCACTTTGATCTGGAAGCTGTGGCTGCGCGAATTGCCGATAAGCTCATCCGCCGTCACCCCCATGTGTTTGGGGATGCTGTGATGGCAGATCTTCCGGAGTTGCACCGCTCTTGGGAACAGATCAAGCAAAGGGAGCGACCGGATCAAAGCCTTGGCCAAAAACTGCTGCACTATGCCCAAAGTTTGCCTCCCCTAATGGCTGCCCTGAAAATTTCCTGCAAAGTGGTGGGGGCAGGGTTTGAGTGGCCAACGGTGGAGGGGATCTGGGCCAAGATCCGCGAGGAAGAAGCCGAGCTGCGTCGAGAATTGGAGAGGGATCCCCCCGATCCAACTCGGCAGGAAGCCGAACTGGGGGATCTGCTTTTTGCCCTGGTCAACTTGGGCCGTTGGTATGGTTTGGATGCTGCCCAAGCTCTGGCCCAAACCAACCTGCGCTTTGCTCGCCGTTTTTTGCGCATGGAAGAGCTGGCTCAGGAACCAGCGGGATCCCTGCCCGGCGGTGGCAAAAGCTCCCTTCTGAAAGGGCGCAGTCTCCAGGAGCTGGAAGTCCTCTGGCAACAGGCCAAGCAAGAATATCTCTAGTTTGGATATGGGGTTGAGCTGGCGCTGGCTTTGAGGGGGTATCCGCCCACACAGTCTTGGGGCAAGTTCTCTTTGTAGGGTAGGAGCTGTTCTGAGCACCTGTCTCTACGTCGGCTATGTCTCCAGTTTCTTCCTTTGAGCAAGCTGGGATCCCTTGTCTGGATTTGACCCCCTTTCGGGAGGGCACGGATCCGCTAGGGGTTGCAAAGGCTTTTGGGGCAGCCTTGGAGGAGGTGGGGTTTGTGGTGATCACAGGGCATGGGATCCCGGAGGCCATCATACAAACAGCCTACGAGAGAGCGAGGGCTTTCTTCGACCTGCCGCTGGAACAAAAAATGGAGGTGGTGACTCCGGATCGCGTCAAAAACCAGGGATACCTGCCGATTGGCATCGAAAGTGTAGCCGCTACCCGTGGGGCAGAGGTTCCCTACGATCTCTGTGAGGCGCTGGTGTTCAATGACCTGTTTCGGGAAGATCCACAACGGCCCCAAGCAGGGGTGGATCCGGATTCGGGCAACCTTTGGCCCACCCATCCAGCAGGACTGCGGGCTGCTCTTCTGGCTTATGATGCGGCTCTGCTTCAGCTCACCCAAACCTTGATGCGCATGGGCGCGTTGGCTTTGGATCTGCCGGAAACCTATTTTCTGCCTTTTATGGAGGGGAAAGGGGGAGTGCTGCGGGCTGTGCATTATCCTGAACAGGAGGTGGAGCCCATCCCGGGACAGCTACGCTATGGGGCTCACTCCGACTACGGTGGCTTCACGATTCTGCGACAGGATGGGGCGCTGGGAGGGCTGCAGGTGTACTCCAAAGCAGGAGAGTGGATTGATGTGCAGGCTGTTCCCAACGCCTTTGTCATCAACGTTGGCGATCTGCTATCCCGTTGGACCAATGACCGTTGGCGCTCCACGTTGCACCGCGTGGTCAATCCACCCCGATCGGCTTTCGGTTCCAGTCGCCGCCTGTCTTTGGTTTACTTTACAGCTCCTCGGGACGATGCTTGGATCGAATGCCTGCCCACATGCCAGAATGCAGCAAATCCCCCTCGCTATGCTCCTGTACAGGCTGGGGAGTACATCCGCTCTAAGCTGGAGGTTTCGATGATTGGGAAGGCAGGGCAAAGCTCTCGGAGATCTCAAACTCGGGATCCCTGAAGTCTAGAGATCTCGGGCAGACGATGCAACCGCTTCTTGGCTTTGATCTGGGAGCAGTTTGGGTTGCCTGATCTCGGTGCTCCTTTGCCTGTGATAAAACTCCTTGCCCGTCATTTGGCCAACCTGTGCAAATTCAGATCCGCCATCTCATCGAATATCGCTACAGTCGTCCAGTCCAACTGGAGCCCCATACGGTGCGATTGCGACCGCGCTGCGACGGGATCCAGACTCTCCTGGCTTTTGAGTTGCAGGTGGATCCGCAGCCGGTGGGCCAATCGGCGCTGGTGGAGCTGGAGGGCAACGCGGCAGTTCGGCTTTGGTTTGAGGATCCCACCGAGCATTTGCGCATTCAAACTCGGGCCACGGTGCTCACCCTGCGGGAGAATCCCTTCGACTATCTCCTCTGCGATTGGGCCACCCATCTCCCCATCGACTATCCCAGCACGCTGGCAGCTCAACTACAGCCTTATCTGACAGCTCAGGCGGATCCCGGCATCCAGGCCTTGGCCTGGGAGCTATGGGATCACGTGCAGGGGGAAACGACGGCTTTTCTGCCGACGCTGAACCAGCGCATCTATTCAGAATGCCGCCACATCTTGCGGGAAAAGGGGGATCCCTGGCCTGCTGGCTTGACTTGGCATCGCAAAACCGGAGCCTGCCGCGATCTGGCCCTGTTGTTCATGGAGGTCTGCCGCAGCGTGGGCTTGGCCGCTCGCTTTGTCAGTGGCTACCAAGTCAGCCCCTCACGGCCTTCAGGGGAGAGCAGGGGTGGAGAACCCCCAGAGCCTGTGCGCCGTCATCTGCACGCTTGGGCGGAGGTGTACTTGCCGGGGGCCGGTTGGCGGGGCTTTGATCCCACCCAGGGGTTGGCCGTGGCCGATGGTCATGTGGCTTTGGCGGCCAGCGCTTACCCCAGAGATGCCGCTCCCATTTACGGCCATTGGCTGGGCAAGGGCGTTCACAGCAGTATGAGCTACACCATCCACATCCAGGCGGGATCTTCTGCGCAAAGCCAAGCCCAGCTTGCTGCAGACAGCCTGAGCACTCCACCAAAAGTTTGGGGCTGAAGCCGTAGAGCTTCAACTTGGCCGGATCCCAAAGCGAAAATTTGAGATAGCATAGCCTAGCCAAGATCTAGAGAATCTGCCGAGGGATCCCGTTGACCCAGTCTATTGATGTCCCCACCAGCGTTGATACGTTTTTGCAGGAGTTGGCCGCCATTCAGCAAGTTGGGCCGAAGCGAGTGGCCATCCTGGGCAGTCGTCATGTGCCCATTACCCACCAGTATTTGATCGAGACCCTCAGCTATGCTTTGGCCCTCACGGGCAATCAGATCCTCACATCCGGGGCTATTGGCACCAACTTGGCCGTCATTCGGGGGGCGATGCGGGCGGACATGAAGTCCTTGACGGTGATCTTGCCCCAGAGTTTGGAGCGACAGCCGGCAGAGTCGCGGGCTAGCCTGGAGCAGGTGCTGCATCTGGTGGAACATCCCGAAAACGACCATCTTCCCCTGGCGGAGGCCAGCCGCCTGTGCAACCTGGAGATCATCGGCAAGTGCCAGCAGTTGATCTGCTTTGTTTTCCACGACAGCGTCACGCTGCTGGATGCCTGCAAGCATGCTGAGGAACAACACAAGTTGGTCACTCTCTTCTATTTCGACTGATTTGCCCTTCTACTTTCTTCCTCGGTATTGAGCTTGCGGCAGGGGGAAGTGTTCTTGCAGCCAAGCTTCGGCTTCTGCCGGGGTGGTGAGTTCGCCGTTCAGGGTGAGGCAACGCAGTTGCTCCAAAATGGCTTGGAAGGGGCGACCTGGCTTATAACCCAGACGACGCAGATCGTGGCCGTTGAGCAGCGGCTTCACCCAGTACCACTCCTGCAAATAGCGCCAGATCAGCCGCCGGGCCGGCTTGGGGGCGATCCCGGCCACCAAAATCACTGCTGGGATCCGCAGCCCCTGCAGCAGTTGCACCACCTGGGCCGGAGAGAGGGTGCCGGGGTCCAATTGGGCCAACAGGGTTTGGTAATAGGAGGAATGGCTGAGGCGTTCGATGCCTGCTTGGGTAAGGTGGAGTTGGCTGGCCACCTGGGGGGCTTGGGGCAGCGTGAGGAGGAGAGCCTCTAGGCGCAGTTGCCAGATCTCCTGGGATCCCAGCTCAGGATAGCGGCGGCGAAAGTGATAGGCCCAGCGGCCCACCCGTTGCAACCGCTGACACAGGGAGGGATCCCACTCCAGGTCGGGGTGAATACAGCGCAAAGCTCCCCATTCTGCCAGCCGCTCAAAGGCTTGGGGCCAATCGCGGGATCCGAGAATGTAGGCCAGCTCCTGCTTGAGGCGATCCCCGCCGACGGCATCGTGCAGACCACTGGCCACAGCAGCGCGGATCCATTTTTCTGTGGTCGAGTCCAGGGCGAAGCCCAGGCGCACCGCAAAGCGCACCGCTCGATAAATGCGGGTGGGATCCTCGATGAAGCTGTTGGGGTGTAATGCCCGGATGATCCCCTGTTGCAGATCCGCTTGTCCGCCGAAAAAATCCAGCACCTGTCCTCGCTGGGGGCCGTTGAGGCGCAAGGCCAAGGCGTTGATGGAAAAATCCCGCCGATAGAGGTCTTGCTGAATGGATCCCATGGCCACTTCGGGGGGAGAGGCCGGGTAGGGATAAAACTCCGTGCGGGCGCTGGCGATATCCACACAAAAGCCTCCTGGCCAGATCAAGGCCGCCGTTTGGAATTTGCCGTGGATCTCCAGCCGCGCTTCCGGGAAGCGTTGTTTGAGCGCTTGTCCCAAAATCAAGCCCCAGCCCGGGGGATCGATCCCATCCGGGGCTGAAGAGTAGGGCCCATCCACCACCAAGTCCAGATCCAGCCGCTCCAGGTTGGGTGAGGGCTGCCGTCCCCACCGGTGCAGGAGCAGATCCCGCACCGTTCCCCCTACCAGATACAACCTCAGGCCCTTTTCATCGGCGATGCGGGCGGCCTGCTCCAGCAACTGTCGATGCCGTTCCGAGAGAGCCGCGAAGGTGAGATCCAGGGGGCAGGAAAGGGTGGGCAGAGCCAACTGCGGTGAGAAGGCCGGCAACTCGTGCAGGTGCCGCAACACGTCGGTGCGGGTAACAATGCCCACCAACTGGCCGTCCTGAAGCACCGGCAGGCGGCCAATGTCCCACTGCACCATCAGCCTTTGGATCTCCGCCAGAGGGGTGTCGGGGGAGAGGGTTTTCACATCGGTGGTCATGTAGCCCTTGACAGGGGCATGGCCAAACCCGTGGTGCAGGGCGATATCGATATCCCGCCGCGAGATCACCCCCACCAAGCGGCCTTGAGCGTCCACCACCACCAGGCCGGAATGGCCGTAGCGCAGCAGCACCCGCTGGGCCTCGTCGATGGTGATCTCCGGTCGGATGGTGCGCACCGGAGCCGACATCAAATCTCTGGCCGTCACCGGGGGCGGGATCCGCTCTTGGACAGCCTGCCTGAGGGTTGCCATGACTTGGGCCGGATCGGGCAAAGGCTGCTCTGGGGCGGCTTTTAGCGTGGCTGCTGCGGCACAGTCGTGTCCACCGCCGCCGTAGAGGGCCATCACTTTGCCCAACTGGGCAAACTCCTGCCGCGCCCGCCCGATCAGGCTGAGCCGCTCCCCCTGCCGCGCCACCAAGAGCAGCACATCCACTCCCGTCAGATCCATCAGCCGCATCACCAGGCCGGCCAAGCCGGGCACAAACTCCGGCAGCTCCAGCAGCCATTCTCCCAGGCGATACTCCCCCACCTGCTGCACCTGCATCTGGGCCAACCCCTGGCTGAGCAGCTCGCGCATCTCTGGGGTGAGGCCATCCCCCAAAAAGCGCCGCAACAAGACCAGGTTTACCCCCTGCTGCAACAGCCAGCTCAGGGCGGCGGCATCCCGGGCGGTGGTCTCCGGGAAGGTCAGGGATCCCGTATCCATGTGAATGCCCAAAGCCAGCGCCAGCCGCTCAAAAGGGCTGAGAGGGATCCCAGCAGCCTGCAGCCGCTCCACCAGCAAGGTACAGGTGGCCCCCACGGCCTCGATATGACCGTTGACCTGCTGCTGCGGCCAAAAGCCATCCGGTGGGGTTTCCGGATCCCGGATGTGATGGTCAAAAATCTCAATCTGGGCGCCAGGGACACTCAACCAAGCGGCAGCTTTGCCCAGGCGATCCGGATCGTGACAATCCACCACAATCCAGCGCTGCACCTGTCCCGGATCCACAGAGCGCAGCTCGATGAGGGGAAATTCATCTCGGTACAAGGCCAAAAACTCCTGCACCCCCGGCAGGGATCCACCAGTCAAGGCGATGCGGGCACCCGGATACAGGCGGGCCGCTCCCACCGCCGCCCCCAGGGTGTCGAAATCCGCCGATTGATGGCACAGGATCAGATCCATTGCGGCAAGAGTTGTCGTTTTCCCCCCTTCCATCCTGGCCTAAGCCGGGATCCCTCTTGTTGGAATTGGACGAGGAGAAACGAACGGCTGCCCGACTTCGAGGGGCAAGTGGAAACCTTGAAGTTTCGGGATGAGTGTCGAGTTTTGATCAAAAAATGGGGTCTTTAACCCCGTCCTACGGCTATGCAGAAGCAGGCCAGTAGCGTGGGGAGTTATGTCCACAAGGAGCTTTTACAGCGTCGTCAGCTCCTTTTCTTTTTCTGCCAGCAGCTCATCGATCTTTTTGATATAGCGGTCGGTCAGCTTCTGGATGTCATCCTGCAAGCTTTTGGACTCATCTTCAGACAGCTCGCCGTTTTTCTCCCGCTTGCGCACCGAGTCGATGCCATCCCGCCGGATGTTGCGGATTGAGACTCGCCCCTCTTCGGCCAGCTTGGCCACCTGTTTGCTCAGCTCTTTGCGCCGCTCTTCTGTCAGGGGGGGAATGGTGAGCCGCACCACCTTGCCGTCGTTGCTGGGGGTTAGACCTAGGTCAGAGGCAACAATGGCCCGCTCAATGGCCGCCAGGGTCGAGGGATCAAAGGGCTGGATCAAGAGAGTGCTGGAGTCTGGCGTGGTGAGGCTGGCCAGGGCCTTCAGGGGAGTGGGCACGCCGTAGTACTCCACCTGAATCCGATCCAGCAGGCTGGAATTGGCCCGCCCGGTGCGCACCGTATTAAAGGAGCGCTGTGTGGCTTGCACAGCTTTGTTCATCAACTCCTCAATCTCAGCTAGCTCCACGGGGTTTTCCTCGCTTTCAAAATCAGTTTCCAGATATCAGGCTCTGGCAGCAAACCTGGCACCTCTACGGTGAGCCTGACCTCAATTTTACTGCCTTGTTGGGATCCAGATGGGATCCCGTTCCTCAGAGCTGCACCTGCAGTCGGCGAATTTCTCGCCAGATGCCCCCCAGTGGGATGGTACGAGCTCAAAGCTTCCCCTAAACTGCTCTGCAGTTTACTGCACAACACAGGCACAACAAAGTTTTATGCTCTCTCGCCAAATTGGTTCTTCAACGGCCCTAACCTGGCTGATCGGCAGCTTGAGTCTCCTGGGTTTTGGAGCGGCTGCGGCAGCCTTGGAGTTGCAGATTGTGTCCCCCAACGCCTATAAAGTGCCCTACCTGGGAATTGATGGCGTCTTTACCCTGGATACGTCCCTGGAACAATCGGCCAACGATCCGCGCAATCCAAAGCGGGTGAAGTTTGAGAAGATGGAGTTCTTCTCCTTCTACGCCGACCTGGAAGGGAAAAAGCCCCTGGCGGAAAATTGTCGCTACGCCTATCGGGGGGCTGCGCCGGATCCCTTCTACTACCCTGAGCGCTCCTTAAGTTCCATCTGGGATTTGTTTCAGTTGCAGCCTGGAGCAGACGCCAGTTGCGAGACCTTCACCTATGTGATTCTGCGGGCGCCCCACGGGGATCCGGTGCACATGCACCTGCGCTACGGAGGCCGCAACAGCAGCTTCCAGGAACTTCTGAACATCAGCACTCTGCCGGAGGATCCTGCCAACTTCAACCCCTGGTGGAGCACCTACTGCGCGGAGGGGGTAACCGGCTGCGATTGATGGGCTGGGCGGCTCACAACTCCTGCCGGGCTTCCAGGGCACGGGCCAGGGTGACCTCGTCGGCGTATTCCAGCTCGGATCCCATGGGCAGGCCGAAGGCCAGGCGGGTCATGCGCAAGGTGGGGGCAACCGGCTTCAGGTAATCCTTGACCACGTGCATGGTTACTTCCCCCTCTACGCTGGGGCTGATGGCAAAGATCAGCTCCTGCGGTTTTTCCCGTGCCACCCGAGCCACCAGCTCGCGGATGTGCAGTTGGTCGGCCCCGATCCCGTTCATGGGGGAGATGAGGCCGCCCAAAACGTGGTAGAGCCCCTTGAACTCGCGGGTGCGCTCCATCGCAATCAAGTCTTTGACGTCGGCCACCACGCACCACAGCAAGGGATCCCGCTGTGGCGAACGGCAAATCTCACAGGGATCCTCCGCTGACCAGTTGAAGCAGATGGAACAGTGCCGAACCGTCTGCTTGGCTTCCAGCAGGGCTTTGGCCAGGGCCTCGATCTCGCCGGCAGGCCGGTTGATCAAGTGGAGAGCTAGGCGCTGAGCGGTTTTGGAGCCAATGCCGGGCAGCCGTTGCAGCTCTTCGATGAGGCGAGCCAAGGGGCGAGTGTACATAGAGAGTTAAGGAGGCGGGGCTCAACCCAGTCCCAACCCCGGCAGACTGATGTTTCCGGTCAGCTCTTCCATGCGTTTGCGCATCGTCTCGGCAGATTGGGTGTAGGCGTTCACCATTGCTGTCAGGAGCAAGTCTTCTACCACATCCACCGACTCCTGGAGCACTTGGGGATCCAGAGAGACTTTGAGAGGTTCTTGGTTGCCGTTTACCGTCACTTTCACCAGCCCATTGCCGGCTTCGCCAACGATCTCCATCTCTTCCAGCTCTTTTTGCAGCCTTTGGGCGCCATCGCGCACCTCTTGGGCTTTCTTGAGCGCTTCTTGGATTTTGCCGAAGGGGCCAAAGCCTCGAGTCATGGGATCCTCTCTTGGGTTATCCAGATACTGCTGTTCTACTCTACCCGTTTCCCCATCGCCGGTGAAAGCACTCGCAAGTCTGGGCAGAGGTGCTTGCACCGCTAACGCGACCGGTCTTCCTTAGGTTGCCCTTAACTCTGGCGGATTATCCTCTCAAGAGAAGCCAAAGATCGACTCAAAAGCCCATCTGCTCATCGGTGTTCGCCGTCTGGAGGTGCTATGGCTCAATTGTTGCAGGATCCCCGCTCTCAAGTGGCCCAGCCCAATTCAACTTGGGTAGAGCCTTCTCCCTGGCGTTGGCGGCGCTGGATCCCGGAGCGCTGGTATGTGCATTTGGGCCTGGTACTGGCCTGCTTGGTTCTGGGATTTCCGGTGTTGTATGCCCTGATCGTGAGCACCCAGAACAATGCCGAGGTGTTCCGCTATCAATTGACCTTTGGCTCCTCTTTTGCCTTCAACTGGCATCAGGTGATGGTGGCGCGGCACTTGGGCCACTACATGGTCAACAGCACCATCGTGGCGGTGGCAATCACGGTGGGCAAGACGGTTTTGTCGCTGCTGGCCGGGCTGGCCTTTGTGTACTTCCGCTTTCCGGGCAAAGGGCTGGCCTTCGGCTTTGTGCTGATCACGCTGATGATGCCCACCGAAATCTTGATTATTGCCCTGCTGCGATTGGTCACCAACTTGGGCTGGGGATCCACCTACTACGCTTTAATCGTGCCCTTTCTGGCCAGCGCCACGGCCACGTTTTTGTTTCGCCAGCATTTTTCCAACATTCCCCGCGAGCTGGCGGAGGCGGCCCAACTGGACGGGGCCAACCCGCTGCAATTTCTCACCCAGGTGCTGATCCCCTTGAGCTGGAACGCCATCGGGGCGCAGGCGGTGATTCACTTCGTTTACGCTTGGAATATGTACCTGTGGCCCCGCTTGATCGTGCAAGGCCGAGAGCGACAAGTGGTGCAGGTGGGGCTGCAATCTCTGCTTAATCTGGATAGCTCGGCCTCCTATGGCCCCATGATGCTGGGAGCGATCATCGCCAGTATCCCGCCGCTGCTGGTGTTTATTGCGCTGCAGAAGCCCTTCATGAGCGGGTTAGCCCTCAATCGCGACAAGTAAGCCCTTAGGTTCCCTTTCATGCCCAGAGATCTACGCCGTTTTATTGCTCTGCTGGAATCCCGTGGTCAGCTCCGCCGCATTTCGGCAGAAGTGGATCCGGATCTGGAAATTGCCGAGATTGCCGATCGCCTCTTGGCCTGCGGGGGGCCGGCGCTGCTGTTTGAGCGGGTGAAGGGATCCTCAATGCCGCTGCTCATCAACACCCTGGGCACGGTGGAGCGCATTTGCTGGGCTTTGGGAATGGAGCAGCCTCAGGATCTGGAGGAACTGGGGAAAAAGCTGGCCCTGCTTTACCAGCCGCGGCCACCGCGGAGCTTTGCCCAGGCGGTGGAGTTGGGACAAGCTCTGTTTAGCGTACTCAAAGCTAAACCCAGCCGGGATCTGCTTCCTCCCTGTCAGCAGGTGGTGCTGCGGGGAGAGGAAGTCGATCTCACCCAGTTGCCCCTGTTGCGGGTCTATCCCGGCGATGCCGGACGGGTGCTGACCTTGGGCCTGATGGTAACCAAAGACCCGGAAAACGGGATCCCCAACGTGGGGGTGTACCGCCTGCAGTTGCAAAGCCGCACCACCATGACGGTGCAATGGCTGTCGGTGCGGGGGGCGACTCGGCATCTGCGCAAGGCGGCAGCCCTGGGCCAAAAGCTGGAGGTGGCAGTGGCGGTGGGGGTGGATCCGGTGGTGATTCTGGCGGCGGCCACACCCCTGCCGGTGGATCTGTCGGAGTGGCTGTTTGCCGGTCTCTATGCCGGAGAAGGGTTGCACCTGGCCCAGTGCAAAACGGTGGATCTGCAGGTGCCGGCTCATGCTGAGATCGTTCTGGAAGGCAGCATCACCCCTGGGGAAGTGGCCCCCGACGGGCCTGCCGGGGATCACATCGGCTACTACGGCCCCCGCAACGAGCAGGCTCCTCTGATTCGCTTCCACTGCTTGACCCACCGCCGGGATCCCATCTATCTCACCACCTTCAGCGGCAAGCCCCCCAAAGAAAACGACATGATGGCGCTGGCCCTGAACCGCATCTACACCCCCATCCTCAGGCAGCAGGTGCCGGAGATTGTAGATTTCTTTTTGCCGATGGAGGCGCTGGGCTACAAAGCAGCCATCCTCTCCATCGACAAGGCCTACCCTGGCCAGGCGCGGCGGGCGGCTTTGGCTTTTTGGAGCGCCCTGCCCCAATTTAGCTACACCAAGTTTGTGATCGTGGTGGACAAGGATATCAATGTGCGGGATCCACGGCAGGTGCTCTGGTGCCTGTGCTCGCGGGTGGATCCGCAGCGGGATGTGTTTATTCTGGCGGACAACCCCTTTGACACCTTGGACTTTGCCACCGAAAAACGGGGTCTGGGGGGCAAGATGGGCATTGATGCCACCACCAAAATTCCCCCAGAAACCGATGCTCCCTGGCGGGAGCCCCTTGCTCCAGATCCGGAGGTGGCCCGCTTGGTGGATCGCCGCTGGGCAGAATATGGCCTGGCGGATCTCGATGGGCAGCCGGCGGATCCCCGCCTGTTTGGATACGATCTCTAAGCCCGCAGGGCCTCAATGGGATCCAGTTGCGCCGCTTTGCGGGCCGGGAAAATGCCGAAGACCAGCCCAATCCCAGTGGAAAGGGAGAACGCCACTCCCACTGCCACCCCATCGACTTGGGTGGCCAAGGGGGTGAACACCTGCACCGCCACCAGCAGGCCACTGCTGAGGAGGATCCCGAGCACCCCCCCGGTCACGGCAATGAAAATCGCTTCGGCGGCAAACTGCTGCAAAATCTGCCGGCTATCCGCCCCAATCGCCTTGCGCAGCCCGATCTCATGGGTGCGTTCCGCAACCGAGATAAGCATCACATTCATGATCCCCACCCCTCCCACCAGCAGGGAGAGGGCCGCCGTGCCCGTCAGCAGCACCCGCAACAGGCTCAAAATCCTGGCCGACCCATCCAGGAGCACTTTCTGGTTGCGGATGATGAAGTCATCTTCTCCCACCAATTGGTGCCGCTGGCGCAGCAGGTTGCGGATTTGGAACTCGGCAGCAGGCAGATCGGCTTCAGAGCGGGCCGAGACGAAAATCGCCGTCAGCTCTGTGCCGTAGGGGGAACGCCGCCCGACCAACCGATTGGCCACCACGTCCACCGGCAGAAACACTCCGGCATCGCTGTTGCCAAACACCGTCGGCTTCGAGCGCAAAGTGCCGATCACCTCGAAGGGCAAGTTGTTCAGCAGGACGGTCTCCCCAATGGCAGCGGCAGGGTCCAGGCCGAACAACTGGCTGGCGGCATCGCTGCCCAGCACCACCACCGGGCGCTGTTCCTCGATATCCGAGGGCAAGAGGAAGCGGCCTGCCTCGATCTCTAAGTTCAAGACCGACAAGTACTCCGGCCAAGTGCCGGTGGCCTCGTAGCGGCGATCCACTCCACCTCGCACAGCGCGCACATTGGTGCCCAGGCTGGGGACAGCTGATGACACGGCAGGCACTTCCGCCGCAATAGCCCGTACATCCTCCAAGGTGAGGGGGCGGATGTTGCCGGCATCAGCTAGGCCCAAGTTGGCCGAAAAGACGATCAGCAAGTTGGTGCCCAGAGAGCGAAATTGATCCACTGCCATCTCTTGGGCAGCATAGCCAAATCCGGCAATGGCCACCACCGCCGCATTGCCGATGAGGATCCCGAGCATGCTCAGCCCGGTGCGCAGGCGATGTCGTCGCACCATTTGCCAGGCCATTTTGGCCGCCGTTGCCAGGCTCATGGCTGTTGCTCCGCTCTTTTAATCAAAGTCTCTAGGTTCACCCCAGGAGGCAGGGCAGTAAAGACCCGATCCCCTGCCTGCAGACCAGAGAGGATTTGGGTAACTCCACCCTGAGTGATGCCCGTTTCCACGCGGCGATAGACAGGTTGCCGGCTTTGGGGATCCAGCAGGAGCACGCCTTCCTGGCTTTCCTCCCGGAGGATAGCCACTGAGGGCACCGTCAGAGCCTGAGGCTGGGGATCCCCAATGAAATCCACCGAAACAGTCATGCCGGTGCGCAAAAAGTCGGCCCCAGGCTCCGGTTCAACGAAGACCCGAAAGACGGTTACCTCTCGCACCACCACCGTAGCGGGTGCAATCCGCTTCACCCGCCCCTGCACCAGGCGGTCGGGGTAGGCCAGGGAGCGGATCTCCACCGGCTGACCCACCCGCACCTGGGCAATCTGGGCTTCTGGCACTTCTGCCCGCACCTCAATTCCCTGAGCCAGCGCCAAAATGGAACTGGAAGAAGCTGCGGTGGCATCGGAAGCTGCTGTTGTGGGAGCTACAAAGGATCCCACCTCGGCAAAGCGCTGCACCACCACACCGGAAAAGGGGGCGCGGACTTCGGTGTCAGCCAACCGGGATTGCCGTTGGGCCAGCTCGGCTTGTGCCTGGGCAATTTGGGCTTGAATTTGCTGTAGGGTTTCCGGGCGGCTCCCCAGTTGCAATCGCTCCAACTCCTGTTGAGCAGCTCGCAAATCCGCTTGCGCTTGTTCCAGGCGGGCCGAGCGTTGATCCAGCTCGCTGCGGGCTACCACCCCCGCCTGCACCAGGGCCTGGATGCGCTCTAACTCCCTCTGAGCCAAGTCCACCTGCGACCGGGCAGCATCCACCCTGGCCTGGGCCGCCGCGATCACCTGGGGGCGCTCTCCGGCCTGTTGCTCCGCTAGACGGGCTTGCAGCTCTTGAATGCGGGCTTGGGCTTGGCGAATGCCACTGGCGAGATCGCCGTAGTCCATCCGGGCCAATAACTGCCCTGCCACCACTTCATCTCCCTGATCCACCAACAGCTCCGCCAAGCGACCCGACTCGCGGGGGCTGACATTCACCTGGCGGATCGGCTGCACCTGGCCGCTCACCCGCAGGCGTTGGGTCAGATCCACCACTTGAACCGGTACCGTCAATCTTTCCAGCCGTTCTGCCCTCTGCTGCTGCAGCTGACGCTGGATCAGGAGACCGCTGCCCCCTAGGCCGGCCAACAGCAAGCCCAAGAGCATCCAGCCGAAGGGAAATCTCTGGCGGCGGGGTTTGCTTTGCGGCAGAGGCTGCTCTGCAAGCTTGGGAGTAGACAGGGATCCCGTCTTGGGCTCATCGGTGTGCAGGATCACAAAAGTTTCCCGTTTGTAACAAAAGCTTTATCTTTGTCTAGCCTATTGGAAAAATGGGGGAAGCGTAAACACGGTTTCCCGCCTCTTGAGCTCTATGTCGGCCAGCTCTGTACAAAAAACAGCGACGATTGTTACCATGGTTAACTGCCGGTAGCGCGGGAAGGCCATGAACGTTCGCATCAACGCTGAGGAGATCATCCGCTCCATTGAAGCTGCCCAGATGAAGCCGGATCTGCCGGAGATTCGGGTTGGCGATCAGGTACGGGTGGGAGTTCGCATTCAAGAGGGGGGCAAGGAGCGGGTACAAGCCTTTGAGGGCACGGTCATTGCCATGCGCCACTCCGGCATTAACCGCACCATCACGGTGCGCAAGGTTTTCCAGGGAATCGGCGTGGAGCGGGTTTTCCTCATTCACTCCCCGCGCATCGAGTCGATTCAGGTGCTGCGGCGGGGTAAAGTGCGTCGGGCCAAGCTGTTCTATTTGCGGGATCGGGTGGGCAAAGCCACTCGCATCAAGGCCAAGACAGAGAGTGCGGATAGTTGAGGAACAGCTCCTCTGAAAATTAGGTGTACCTGCTACACTGGGTAAGCGGGTGTAACCTTTGGCCAATGCGTCCTTAGTTCAGTTGGTAGAACGTCGGTCTCCAAAACCGGATGTCGGGGGTTCGAGTCCTCCAGGGCGCGCTAACCATCAGACCCCCTTCTGTGGCGATGGCTTAAGGTGGAAACACCCCATCTGAGGTGGTTTTGGCGGCCATGAAGTCTGTCTCCAATGTCCTCTCGGCTCTGTTGCTGGGGCTGCTGCTTTGGTTGGGGATCCCTATCTGGCCTGGATCGGGTGTGGTGGCAACGGCAGCGAGCAACAGGGTAGATCACGAGATCGATCGACTGTTTGAGGAGGCCTTTGCGGCTACTCAGAGGGGAGATTTTGCCCGGGCGGAAACCCTGTGGACTCAACTGTTGCAGATCCAGCCGGACAACCCGGCCCTGTGGAGCAACCGGGGCAACGCCCGTGTCAGCTTGCACCAACTGCAGGCAGCTCTGGAGGATTATGCTGAGGCCATTCGTTTGGCCCCTGAGGCACCGGATCCCTATCTCAACCGAGGGGCTGCTTTGGAGGGGTTGGGGCGGTGGCAGGAGGCGATTGCAGACTACGAACGAGTGTTGCAGTTGGATCCCAACGATGCGGCGGCCTACAACAACCGTGGCAATGCGGAAGCAGGGCTGGGCCAATGGCAACAGGCCTTGGCTGACTACCGCCGCGCTACAGAACTGGCTCCCGACTACGCCTTCGCTCAGGCCAACTATGCTTTGAGCCTCTACCAGGTGGGCGAAACAGAAGCTGCTCTGCGCTTGATGCGGGCTCTGGTGCGCAAGTACCCGAAGTTTCCAGATATGCGGGCTGCTCTCAGCGCCATCCTTTGGGTGCAGGGTCGGCAAGGAGAGGCTGAAAGTCACTGGGTGGCTGTGCAAGGACTGGATCCCCGCTACGCCGACCTGGAATGGGTGAAAACCGTCCGCCGTTGGCCACCGGCAATGGTGGCAGCTCTGGAGCGTTTCCTTTCTCTCAAGTAGTGAGGCTTACGATTGCGGCGGAGGCACTCTGGGTCTTGACTCTGCGCATTGACGAAACAGTTGCTGGGGATCCCCGCAGCCAGAGTCTCAGGTTACATCCTGTCTGGGGGGATGGAGATTGCTAGATTGGGATCAAGCCGAGGGCGGATTCCAGCAGCAGGCTTAACCCAGAGCCAAGAGAGCGCAGAGGGATCCCAAAGGCTTTCAGCGAGCTGTGAAAAAAACTGTGTAAGGGATTGCTTCCTGCGACACCTTTTCGCCTTCTTCTTCGTCTGTTTCAGTCCTATCGCGGCGCGTGGTATCAACGTGAGTGCAATGGCTTGTTTCTCTCGCTCTTCTTCCTTCTTCCCTGATGGGAGAGGGAGGCTGCGAAATCACTGGAGCTGGGCAGGGCTGTTGCTCATGGTTCTGCAGCTTGGGCAACCCGCCGTGGCTCAGACGGAAACCCGAGTTTGGAGCGGAACCGGCCAAATTTTGAGCGGCCAGGGGCAGGGGGCGACGGTGCAATTGATCTTGGAAACGGGTGGCGGGCGTATCTGGAGCCAATCGGGGCCGGCTTTGGATGCACCCTTTTCCGGCGGCCATATTTCGGTAACCAGCGGTGATGGCACCTGGCAAATTCAATCGCAAGGGGATCAGTTGTTGGTCACCTTTTACCGCGGCGAGCAGATCATCCGCTGGCAACTGCGGCCCATGGGCGAGATCCCCAGCTCTTCTCCTTCTGCGCCATCCAGCTCCCTGAGCAGTGACTCCGCCCAGCCCGTAGCGCTGCCCGTCCAAGAGCTGGTGATTCCAGTACTGAAGAATTTGCCCGGCAACCCCTGAGGGATCCCTGCCCCGCCGGTTCTCGACCCATGAAACCTGGTGCGTTGGCCGCTGGGGCTATCAAACCTGTGGCCACTGGAATGGGCTGGGATGATTTTGGGGGCGGTGGGCCTGGGGATCCTATCCCATCGGCAGTTAGCCCGCCTGTTGTTTAGCTGAGCAGCGGGACACAGGGCAGGGGCAGTTGAGCTGCTGCCGCCGCATCCAGCAACCACAGCAGCCGTCCTCTGGGGTTTACGCGCTGGCAGGGTAGGTGGGCCTCGGTGGTCAGCGCCTCTTTCACGATGGGGGCTTTGTTCGCTCCGGTTACCAGGAACACCACCTGGGCTGCTTGGTTCAGAACAGGATAGGTCAAGGTTAGACGCGGCTCCTGCCCTTTTTGCCCCACTGTCACCCAGCGGTGCTGCACCTGCAGAGCGGCGGTGTCGGCAAACAAGGAAGCTGTGTGGCCATCTTCCCCCACTCCCAGCCATACCAGGTCGAGAGAAGGGCACTCTGTACCGAAAATCTGCCGCAGGGTCGCCTCGTATTCGGCAGCATCGCGAAGGGGATCCCCTGCTTGGGTGGGCATAGGGAAAACTTGAGCCGCCGGGATCCCGATCTGCTCCAGCAAGGTTTCCCGCACCATACGGTAGTTGCTCTCAGGGTGATCCGGGGGAACATAGCGCTCATCCCCCCAGAACAGCCAGGTTTGTTGCCAAGGGATCCCTGGGGTTTGGGCCAGGGCAGCATACAGCTTCTTGGGGGTGCTTCCCCCGGCCAAGACCACCGTAAAGCGTCCCCGCTCGCGAATGGCAGCGGCTGACCGAGCTTGCCAAATCTCGATGGCCCGTTGGATTAAGACGGGGCCCTCCGGAAAGATCTCCAACTGGAATCCCTGCATACACCGAAGCCCTACTGCCGACCTATGCTGGGTCAGCCGACCTGCACCAACACTTTACCGAAGGGATCCCCTAAGCGGGGCAAACACTAGGAAGCCACCGCCAGCTCTTTGGCTTCTGCCCGAATTTGCTCGTAGAGGGCGCGCAGCTTCAGGCCCACGATGATCTGAATCAGACCAGAGCCATTGCGGGATCCCGGGTATTCCGGGTGCTTGCGCAACAGTTCCGTCAGCTCGCCATAGTAGCGGGTGGACAGGTTGCTCAGGTGGTTCTCGATGTAGATGACCTCTTCCAGCTTGTCGAAGGTGCCGTCGATCTCCAGAATCGAGACTGGGTGATCGAAGTAGGTGGAAGGGCCATAGTGGAGGCGGATCCCTGGATAGGAACAAGTCAGCTTTTTGCCGCAGGGGATCCAATCAATGGTGGAGCCTTCGTCAAAGAGATAAACATGGTCGAAGTACTTCACCCCTTCCCGCTGGATCAGCCGCACCCGCAGTACTTTGTGCTCTGGATCCAGCTCCGGCAACAACTGGGTAGGCAAAACCTCAATGACGGCATCGGCGTACTGCTTCTGCACATCGACATAGGCTTCAAAGTCCGGGCGGCGAGCCTCGATTGAGCGCAACACATCTTCGTAGGTGTGGCCCCGCTCGGCCATGTCCCGCTTCACCTTCCAAGCAATCTTGATCTCCGGCGCCAGATCCAAGTACACCTTAAAGTCCAGCAGCTCGCGCACCCGCTCGTCATACATGGGATGCAGCCCCTCTAGGACGATGATGCGGTTGGGCTCCACCAGCTCCGGTGGGTCAATCAGCCCCGTCTCGTGGTTGTAGATGGGCTTCATCACACTTTGGCCGTTCTTAAGCGCCTTGGCCTGCTCGTACATCAGGTCGAAGTTGTTGGCGCGGGGATCCAGCGCCGTGATGCCCTTCTCTTTGCGCTGGTAGCGATCCAAGGAGTGATAGTCATCCAGACAGATGGTGGTAATCAGATCCCGGCCAAATAGATCCCCCAGCCGGCGTAAAAAGGTGGACTTGCCACAGCCAGAATCTCCGGCGACACCAATCATCACAACACGATCAGGACTGCTTGCCATGGGAACTCCTTGGGGACGGGCAGGGCAAAACTGAGAAAAAGGCTCTAGAAAGTTACCAACTGTTACGGTCTTGCATGATACCAAATAAAGCCGTTACATCACAAGCCGCTGGCAGGCCAGAGCTGTGGGCACCACAAGCAACAATTTAACAAAAAATCCATATTTTTGGCCGATGAGCTTGGCCGGGATTATTTTTCCGGGGTTGCCGCTCTCAGGACGGCCTGGGGGGCTGGCGAAGGTCGTCTGCTTCTCCTCTGACAAGTTCCATTTGAGCAGCCGGGCTGCTGTGGTGTTTGCTATTTTGCTATATGTAAACTCATTTCCTCCCAGTGCCAGGAGCAGATCGCAGGTATGGTTGCCAGCGCAGAAAAGCGAGAGGTTGTCGTCAATCTGTATCGTCCCAACGCACCGTTGATCGGCCACTGCGTGGAGACCTACTCCATTGTCGGTGAAGGAGCACCCGGACTGACTAAGCACATTGTGCTCAGCTTGCCGGATCCCAACTACCGCTACCTAGAAGGGCAAAGCGTTGGCATTATCCCTCCTGGCGAAGATGCCAAGGGCAAGCCCCACAAGCCCCGCCTCTACTCGATTGCTTCCACCCGCTTTGGCGATGATGGCGAGGGGCGCACTGTCTCTTTGAGCGTGAAGCGGGCTGAATATGTCGATAGAGAGACAGGCCAGCCGGGGGTGGGGGTCTGCTCCGGCTTCCTCACCGATTTGAAGGCGGGCGATGAGGTGATGATTACGGGGCCATCGGGGAAAACCTTCCTACTGCCCGAAGATGAGAATGCCAACCTGATTTTGATCGCCACCGGCACCGGCATTGCTCCTTTTCGCGCCTTCATCAAGCACCTGTTTGAGGAGGATCCCAACTATCAGGGCAAGATCTGGCTGTTCTTTGGGGTGCCCACCACTTCCACCTTGCTCTACCACGGGGATCTGGAGGCCTGGAAAGCCCAGTACGGGGATCGCTTCCGCGTCGATTACGCCATCAGCCGCGAGCAACAAACCCCCGATGGCAAGAAAATGTACGTGCAAAACCGCATGGCCGAGTACGGTGCCGAGCTGTGGGACATGCTCCAGAAGCCTAACACCTACACCTACATCTGCGGCCTCAAGGGGATGGAGGACGGGATCAACAACGTCATGGGGCCTTTGGCCGAACAAGCCGGTCAGGATTGGAGCAAGTTCCAGAAGGAACTGAAGAAAGCAGACAGGTGGCACGAAGAAACCTACTGATCTCTGCTTGTGATCCCTGCTTGTCGGTTTGTCAGCGCCAATAGGGATCCCGTTCCTTGCTTGAGAGCACTGGCGTGGGGAGTATGTCAAAATGCTTCTATCTCCCAGCGTGAGCGCTTTTTTCCCAGGAGCATCGAACCGTGGACGCGCGCTACAATCCCCAGGCCATCGAGAGCAAGTGGCAAGCCCACTGGCGTGAAATCGGGCTGGATCGCACCCCAGAGCTGAAGGACGGGAGCCGCAAATTCTATGCTCTGTCCATGTTCCCCTATCCCAGCGGCAACCTGCACATGGGGCATGTGCGCAATTACACCATCACCGATGTAATTGCCCGCTACAAACGAATGCAGGGATACGCGGTGTTGCACCCGATGGGCTGGGATGCCTTTGGCCTGCCGGCGGAGAATGCCGCCATCGACCGGGGGATCCCACCGGCCAAGTGGACCTACCAAAACATTGCCCAGATGCGGGATCAGTTGCAGCGGTTGGGCCTGTCCTACGACTGGGAGCGGGAGATTACCAGTTGTACGCCGGACTACTACAAGTGGACGCAGTGGATCTTCCTGCAATTTTTGCAGGCGGGCTTGGCCTACCAGAAAGAGGCGGCGGTGAACTGGGATCCGGTGGATCAGACGGTGTTGGCCAACGAGCAGGTGGATGCGGAGGGGCGTTCCTGGAGATCCGGCGCCCTGGTGGAAAAGCGCATGCTCAAGCAGTGGTTTTTCAAAATCACCGCCTATGCCGACCAACTGCTGGCGGATCTGGAAAAGCTCTCCGGCTGGCCGGAGCGGGTGCGCACCATGCAGGAGAACTGGATCGGCCAATCGGTGGGGGCTAAGGTGATTTTCAAAACCGAGGCAGGGGACGAGCTGGCAGTGTTCACCACCCGGCCCGATACCCTCTGGGGGGCCACCTTCATGGTGATGTCGCCGGAGCACCCCTTGGTGGACAAGCTCACCACTGCCGAGCAACTGCAGGCCGTCAGAGCCTATCAAGCCCAGGCCGCTGCCCGCAGCGAGATCGAGCGCAGCGCCGAAGACCGGGAAAAAACGGGGGTTTGGACGGGATCCTACGCCATCAACCCCGTTAACCAAGAGCGGATCCCCATCTGGATTGCCGACTATGTGCTGATGGGCTACGGGACGGGGGCCATCATGGCCGTGCCCGCCCACGACCAGCGGGATTTCGAGTTTGCCCGCAAGTTCGGCCTGCCCATCAAGCGGGTGGTGCAGCCGCCGGAGGGTTCTCCGGCCTCAGCGGATCGCGCCAGCGGGACGGAGTCCTCAGAACTGCAGGCTGCCTGGACGGGGGAAGGGGTGATGATCAACTCTGGCCCCCTAGACGGGATCCCGGTGGGCAAAGGCCCAGGGCAAAGCGTGGAAAGAGCCATCGCCTGGCTGGAAGCCCAGGGGCTGGGGGAAAAGCAGATCAACTACCGCCTGCGGGATTGGCTGATCTCGCGGCAGCGCTACTGGGGTTGTCCCATCCCGGTGATCCATTGTCCCCACTGTGGCATTGTGCCGGTGCCGGAGAAGGATCTGCCGGTGCTCTTGCCGGAGGATGTGGAGCTGACGGGGCGAGGGGGATCCCCGTTGGCCCAGTTGGAGGACTGGGTGAAGGTGAAGTGCCCCACCTGTGGCGCGGAGGCTCGCCGGGAAACCGATACCATGGACACCTTCATCTGCTCGTCGTGGTACTTCCTGCGCTTCAGCGATGCCCGCAACGACCGAGAGATCTTCCGCAAAGACCGGGTGAACGCCTGGCTGCCGGTGGATCAGTACGTGGGCGGCATCGAGCACGCCATCCTGCACCTGCTCTATTCCCGCTTTTTTACCAAGGTGTTGCGGGATCGGGGGCTGCTGGATTTTGACGAGCCGTTCCTGCGTCTGCTCACCCAGGGGATGGTGCAAGGGCGCACTTACTACAACCCCAACAAGTCCGGCAAGGATCGCTGGATCCCGGCAGCTCTGGTGCAGGATCCCAACGATCCGCGGGATCCGGAAACGGGCGAGCCCCTGCAAGTTATCTACGCTACCATGTCCAAGTCCAAGGGCAACGGCGTGGATCCTGAGGAGGTGCTGGCCCACTACGGGGCGGATACGGCCCGCATGTTTATCCTCTTCAAGGCCCCGCCGGAGAAGGATCTGGAGTGGGACGATGCCGATGTGGAGGGGCAATTTCGCTTTCTCAACCGCGTCTGGCGGCAGGTGTACGAGTTTGTCGTTCGCGGTAGCGGGACGGAGTCCTTGCAGAGCGGGGCCCCAGAGCTGTTGCCGGCCAAGGTCGAGGTGGGATCCCTGACCAAGGCGGAAAAAGATCTGCGCCGGGCTATCCACACCGCCATCAAGGAAGTCAGCGAAGATCTGGAAAACGATTATCAATTCAACACTGCCATTGCCGAGCTGATGAAGCTGAGCAATGCTCTGGGGGAGGCCGGGATCCCGGATTCGCCGGTCTATGCAGAGGGGATCCGCACGCTGGTGTTGCTGATGGCACCTTTTGCCCCCCATATTGCGGAGGAGCTGTGGCAGGCGCTGGGGGGCGCAGACTCGGTGCATCGGCAGTCTTGGCCCAGCTATGACCCGGCAGCGCTGGTGGCCGACACGGTGACCATTGTGATTCAGGTGAACGGCAAATTGCGCGGCTCGTTTGAGGCCCCTGCCGAGGTAACGCCGGAGGAGCAGGAACAGTTGGCCCTTCGGTCAGAAGCAGCGCAGAAATACCTGGAGGGGGCAACACCCAAAAAAGTGGTGGTGGTGCCGAAAAAGCTGGTTAACTTTGTCCTCTAACGGCGGGCCTGGCCAAAATGTTCCGCACTGCTGACACGAACGGGATCGGGGCTTTCACCAAATTTTCGGGCTGGAGGCCCGCACCATAGCCGCAGGCTTGGTGTCGGGAGGAAAGCCCTCCTCCATATAGG
>NZ_JANSIG010000046.1:0-23386 GCF_047461975.1 Synechococcus sp. R55.3
AACCATAGGCTACCACGAGATTGGCAAGGCGCTCTGGGTGTTATGCTCAGAGCTTTGCGGGATACCGCCTTTCTGTTTGGACTCCGTCCCGCTGACGCGGTCGCGTTAGCGTCGCGTAGCGACAACGGAAACGGACAGAATGCTATCGCTTCACCGTTGAGCAGTAATGGTCAGCAGTGTTCAGCGTAAATGTATCAGCAAATGCTGCGGTTGCAACTGGACAAGAGGTGAAGGGATCCCTGCCCTCAGTCTAGGATGATGCGCAGGCCGCTACCCGAGGGAGTCGCCGGTTCAGGGTTGGGCACAATCCGCAGCCCACTGCCGGAGGGCCGGGTCACCGTGTTGTCGATGTTCACAAGGAAGGTGTTGGATTGGCCGTCCCGCTCATACACCACCACGTCGTTGCGGTTGAACTGGGAGCGACAGATGATGGGGGAGTTGTCGGCAGCAGTAGCCGCACTGCAGCGGTAGCCAGGGGCAGAGACGATCTTGCCTTCTTCATCGATGGAAAAAGGAACTGCAGAGGGCAAGATTGGAGAAAAGACCGGCTGGTCGGGATTGAGGATCACCGAGCCACCTGTGCTGGGTTCTACCACGATCCCCCGCCCGTCGATGACGATCCGCTGTGCTTGGGCGGGAGAGATGGCCAACGGGCCCAAGAGCAAAACCAGGCTCAGGCCGAGTTTGAAGGGGAAAAGCGGGTTCATCGGACATCTCCTTTTGCCAAGGGCCATGACAGCTTCCAGGGATCCGCCAACGATCCTTGCAGGGGATGGATCCCTGGCTCAACTTAACTTGATCTTGACTTGATCTTGACTTGATCTTGGCCCAGATGTCGGGCCGAACCCAGGGCGGAAGCCGTCACCTCTGTTGCCAAGATGGGCACTTTGCCGTCGGCTCGACTACCACAGCCCCGAGCGGCCCAACGCCAGCCCGACCACCAACATGCCCAACACCAAAAAGGGCTGCGCGCTGGCTTGGTATTTCACATCGTTGTTCAAAGGATCCCGCAGCAGGTACATATCTTGGAAGGTTATTTGCGGGATGATCAGCAGCACCAAAAGGGCCGCGTAAAGTTTTAGGCCCGCCCCCAGCAAAAATGAGGCCATGCCGAACTGAAATAGGTCGATCATCAGCACCGAGATCCAAGCGGCCCCCATCGCCCCAAACATCACCGGCAAAGAGGCCAAGCCAAACTGCCTATCCCCCTCGACGCTTTTGAAATCGTTGACCACGGCAATCCCCAGCCCGGCCAAGCTGTAGATCAGCGTCAGGATGCAGACCGTCCAGTTTAGCTCGCCGAACAAGGCGTGGCCTGTCCACCAGGGCAGGGCGATGTAGCTGGCACCAAGGGCATAGTTGCCCAGCCAGCCGTTGCGCTTGAGCTTCAGGGGGGGCGCCGAGTAAATGTAGGCAATGAGGGCTCCCGCCAAGGCAATGCAGGTGATCACCGGGAAGTCATGGCCCGTGTACCAGTCCAGAGCGTAGGCCAAGCCCAACCCCAAGATCAGCAGCACCCAGATTTGGATAACCACCCGCTGCAGAGAGATGGCCCCCGAAGGGATCGGGCGGTAGGGCTCGTTGATGGCGTCGATCTCGCGGTCGTAGTATTCGTTCACCGTTTGGGTATAGCCCGTCATCAGGGGGCCCGCCAGAATCATGCCCACCAAAATGAGAGCCACATTCTCCCAAGTCCAGGTGAAGTGACCGGAAGATGCCGCCCCCGGAATCAGACCCCACACCAAAGGGATCCAGGTGACAGGCTTCATCAGTTGCAAGTGCAACTGCCAAATGGAGCGAGACTCCACCTCTGCTCCTTTCATGCCCAGCAGTTGACGGACACGCTGCGCATTCGACCCGCCGGTGCCAGGGGATCCCTTGCCGGGATCCGAGTCTGGGGCGGCTTCTTCTGAAGCAGCTCCTTCTGCTATGCTGGGCTCCGCAGCAAAGGCCATCTCAGCCGCCACTTCCGGCAAGGAGGGATCTTGGGGGATCTTTTCGCTCATGGTGAGGTGCGCAATCCAACTGCGATAACGGGGATAACCACCCCCATTCAGAGACATCGTGACATACTCCCGCACTCATGCTGATGCATAGAGTACGAGCTTCTCAGTGACTCCTGTTAAGGACATTTCCTGAGCTTTAAGAACGGGATGCCCCACCGCTCTGTGTTTACCATAGCAAGGGTTTCCGCCTTTCATCCTGACCCTCATGCTGATACATAGAGGGCGTCGCTTCTCGGCGGTCTAGCTGACCGGATTCCTCAAACAAGAGGAGAGGTTGACGTTCTCCCCACGGCTAAAGCCAGAGGATCCGTTCTCAGCCAGCAAAACAACTCCCACTGACTGAGCTACACCGAGCATGTGGCTTATACCGCAGCACCGTGGGGGACGCCAAAGCGCTTCGCGCCGCCAAGGCGAACGCACCAGCTACTGGGATGTGGAAACACCCCAGATACTTCTACTTCACCTTCAGCACTGCACCTTTCTATAAATGGGTGGAGCGATACTCACATCCTATCAGGAGACGGTAGCTTATCCCTAGGCATAAATGCCGGGGCCTGAGCCGCCGAGTTTTCGGTCAGCTCGCAGTTCCGGGCCGTCTACACAATCTGTGCCGTCACGAATAGGCGCTGATGCTCGGCTGGGATCCGCTCTTTCTCTTGGGCCGGGATCACCAGGGGAGGTTGCCGAGTGTAGTTGACAGGATCCCGAAACCAAGCGCGGCTGTAGGTGTTGTAGAGAAGGGGACGGGGGGCAGGGGAGCGATTGGCCCGACCCAGGTGAATCAGGCGGTAGTCAAACAGGAGGCAGGATCCCTTGGCCAGGGGCGGATCGACAAAGGGCATCTGCTGGGCGAGCTCGGTATAGTGGGCATCGAAGACCGCATGGCTGCCGGGCCAGAGACGGGTCATGCCGTTCTCTTCGTTGACCTCCACCAGAGGAATAAGCAAATTCAGGGCATAGCAAGGAATGATCGCATCCAAGGTCTCGTCGCCAAACAGATGAGACAGATCCCGGTGAACTTGTTGATCGGCGGATCCCGGCAGAGAGACCACCGCCCCCAGCCCGCTCAAGATTAACTCTGGCCCCAAAATCCGCTTCAGGATGGGCAAGATCAAAGGATGGGCATAGAGGAGGGGATCGTTGAAGGGGCCCTCCAGGCGAACCGTTACCATCACCCGTCTATTGCCCACTAACAGGGCATCGGCGTGGTTTTCGTGGGTGCAGTAGTGGCTGTAGGTGGCCAGAAAGCTGCTGTGCAACTTGTCGATGAGCTCGGGGGGAAAGATCTCCGGCAACACCAGATAGCCCTCTGTGGAAAACAGTTCAAAAGCCTGCTCTACGGTCTCTGGATCCGGCTGCTGGAGCTCCTGTAAGGACTCCGTCCCGCTGACGCGAACCGCAGGGCTGAAGCGCAACTGGGCCAACATCGGCTAGGTCTCCTGCAAACTGGCCACAGCCATTAACATGCCCCGCGCTTTGTTCAGACATTCTTGATATTCCCGCTCCGGATCCGAGTCGGCTACAATACCTGCCCCTGCCTGCAAGCTCACCTGGCCCTGATGAACCAGCAGGGTGCGGATGGTGATGGCGGTGTTCAGTTGGCCAGAAAAGTCGTAGTAGCCATAGGCGCCGGCATAGGGCCCGCGGCGGCATCCTTCCAGCTCATGAATAATCTGCATGGCGCGGATTTTGGGGGCGCCGGTAACAGTGCCGGCAGGGAAGGTGGCCCGCAGCAGATCCCAGGCGCTGTACTGGGGATCCAGCCGCCCCACCACGTTGCTGACGATGTGCATCACATGGCTGTAGCGCTCGATCTGCATCAGGTCATCCACCTGCACAGATCCCAGTTGGCAGACCCGTCCCAGGTCGTTGCGGGCCAGATCCACCAACATCACATGTTCGGCCCGTTCTTTCGGATCTGCCAACAGCTCTTGCTCTAACTGCCGGTCTTCCTGAGGGGTGGTGCCACGGGGGCGGGTGCCGGCAATGGGGCGCACGGTGGCGATGCGGTCTTCTCCCACCCGGCTGAGTTTGACCATCACCTCTGGGCTGGAGCCGATGAGGCAGAGATCCCCAAACTGCAAAAACGCCATATAAGGGGAAGGGTTAATCAGCCGCAACGAGCGGTAGAGGCAAAAGGGATCCCCGGCAAAGGAGATGGTAAACCGCTGCGAGAGCACCACCTGGAAGATATCTCCGGCGCGGATGTAGTCCTTAGCCCGTTCCACCGCTTGGCAGTAGGCCGGGCGGCTCAGGGTGCTGGGGGGGATTTGTTCGCGCCAGCGGGACGGAGTCCTTTCCGACAGGTGGGGCTTCCAGTTGAGGTGCAGATGGGCCAGGGAAAGAGGAGCGCTGAGCTGCTGCATCAGCTTTTCCACCCGCCGGCAGGCTTGGGCATAGGCTTCCTCGGCAGCGTGGTGACGGGTATCGGCGAAGGCCACCACCCAGATCTTGCGCTTCACCTGGTCAAAGAGCAGGATGCTGTCCACCTGCATCAAAACGGCATCAGGGGGATCCCCCGGCTGCAGGGGGTGGATGGGCACCTTGGGCTCAATCCAGCGAATCAGCTCGTAGCCCCAGTAGCCAAACAGGCCGCCGATGCTGCTGGGCAATTCCGGCAAATGCACCGGCTCATAAGGCTGCAAGCAGCGGGCCAAGATGGCAAAGGGATCCCCTTGGTGGTGCTCCTGTCGGCCATCGCGGTAGCGCTGTAGGGCTTGATCTCCCCGTATTTCCAATACCCACAGGGGGTCGCAGCCCAGGAAGCTGTAGCGGGCTACCTGCTCCCCCCCCTCCACCGACTCCAGGAGAAAGTTGTAGGGCTGGCCAGCACAAACCCGATACCAGGCAGAAACCGGCGTTTCCAAATCCGCCACCCATTCCTGGTACACCGGGATAAAGTTGCCCTGCTTGGTGAGGGCAAGAAACTCCTTCAAGGGAGGGTAAATCATGGCCTGCAACTTTTGTGCTTTTCCTGACTCTACCCCAGACACGGGATCCCAAGGGCGTGTGGATCCCTCTGGATTGCCCGGTTGCAACAGCGCCGAAAACCATTAAGCTGAGAGCGGCTCTACTCTCGGGATCCCTTGCCATGCAAAACCCATCTCAGGTGATTCGCGAGCGCCTGCGCTATCAAGGCCATAAATACACCTTCGTCAGCCAGCGTTTGCGTTTTCCCAACGGCAAAGAGGGAGAGCGGGAGTACCTCATCCATCCCGGGGGGGTGGTGGCCGTGCCCGTCACTGCAGCAGGCAAGTTCGTCTGCATTCGTCAATATCGCTTTGCGGTCGCTTCCTATCTTTACGAATTCCCGGCAGGCACAGTCGAGCCAGGGGAGCATCCCGATGACACCATTCGCCGCGAGCTGGAAGAAGAAACGGGCCTGCGTGCCCATCGCTGGGATCCCCTTGGCCAATTTTATTTGTGCCCCGGCTATTCCAGCGAGATTATGTATGCCTATTTGGCGCGGGAGCTGGAAGTGCTGGATTCCCCTCCCGATAAGGATGAGGATGAAGATATTACCGTAGTGGAGTTTTCTGCTTCTGAGCTTACAGAAATGGCCCGTTTGGGAATGGATTTAGACAGCAAGTCCATTGCCTGCTTTTGGCGGGCCCAATTGTTTTTGGCTGCCGAAAAATAGAGCCCTCCGTCGGGGGGGGGCTGCCCCTTGCTCCTGGGGGATCCCTTTCAAATTGGCGGGGCGTCGTTCCAAGCCGACTTTGTTGGCTACAGAGGAAGCTCCAGGCTTTTCACCCTAACTTGGTAGCCCATTGCCAGGCGAGATCAAGGTGAGATCGAGGTTGCGTTCGACATAAAAGGGATCCCTGTATCCCGGCTGTTTGGTTGACTGGGAGAACCTTGGAGTCCTTTAGAATTTTAGGGGCGAGGAGTGAGGAAATATGCGGAAGCTGTTGTGTTCCTGTGGTCGAATAGCCTGGGGAGCGGCCTTGGCTGCCACTCTACCGGTTGCTGCTGTTCCTGCCTATCCCCAGCCTGTGCTTCCGCTGCTGCCGGTTCCTTCTGAGGGCGGCGCTGCTCGAGGTGGGGTTGTGGCTTTATTCAATCAATCCATTTGGTGGGATTTCATTCGCGGCAATCGCGGTGAAAACCTGCGCCTGTTCCCGGCCAGCCTAACCTCTCCATCTCGCCAGGATGTGGTGGCTGTGTTTCAGATTCAGCGGCAGCCCACCGTAGAGCCGGTGGTGCGCGTTCTCAGCTTCGAGCATCAGGGGGGGTATAGCTTTCGTCTGCTCCACACGGCTGAGCCGATCCCAGGACGGTTGGTGGAGGCTCACCTGCGCACGGACATTACCTCCAGCCCACAGCCCAAGTTGGTGCTCCTCACCGAGCGAGGGGGCATCAGCCTGCTGCGCTCTGTCTTGGTCTTGGAACACCGGCCTGAGGGACTTGTGCCACTGCTGAGCGTGACGGATCTGAGCAATGCCAGCCTGCGGGTCAGCCCGCAAGGGATCCTGGTCATCTCAAGCCCGCCAGGTGCCAGCCGTGATTTGAGGGCTACCCTCTACCAATGGGAGGGAGATGGCTTTGTCCGCCGAGATCTGTAATCTGCTGCGCGTCTGTCTGTCAGCGAGGTCTCGCGCGGAGCGGATGTCCGTCATGGCTATCGCTACCCTTGCCAGCAAGCTCCCAAGCTGGGGGCTTGTCCCACCTGCCAAAGGAACAGGCTTTCGGCCCCAAGGGGATGAATGCTCCAGGGATCCAGGCCAGACCCAAACCACCCATAGGGATCGACGGCAGCTGGTTGGCCGGAGTTGGTGTTGTCGAAGCGACGCACCTCGAAATGGAGATGGGGCCCGCTGGCACAGCCGCTGTCTCCCGATAGGCCGATGACTGCTCCTGCGGCCACCACTTGCCCCTCCTGCACCCCAACTTGGCTGAGGTGGGCGTAGAGGGTTTCCCAGCGGGGAAGGGTTCTTCTCTCTGCTCTCTCCCCATCGGAGAATTCTGGCTCGTGCAGAAGGCGCACCCGCAACCCCCTGACCGGTCGGCCCAAGCCGGGGCAAAAAAACTCCGGCTCCTCACGGGCCACGGTGACCCGACCGGCGGCAGCGGCCAGGATCGGGGTGCCCACCGGCATCTCCCAGTCATAACCGGCATGGCCATCGCTTTTGCCACAGGGGTGCAGCGGGTCGGGGATCCAAACCTGGCCTTGCCCACTCACAAACCGTCCGTTGCCATCCCTCTCCCCCAAAGGCAAGTCATGGTCGAAGAGGTTGGTGACAGGAAATTCCCCAACAAAGGGCTTGTGCAAAAACGGCCACTGGGGCGGCGGCGGATCCCCATAAGCAGAACGATATTTTTCCAGCTCCAGCCGATAGTCTTCCAGATCCTGACGCTGGGCGGGATCTTCCGTGTGCTGCTGCAACAGATCCACCAGCTGCAGGGCCTGAAGCCAGTCCTGGCGCTCCACAGCACGAGCCAACTGGGCGTACACCCCCACCCGGGATCCCTGCGGCGAAGACGGGGAGGAGACCTGAGGAAAAACGGGCGAGATGTTTACGAATTGATACAATAGACAGCAAAATATCAGCAGTGTCACCGTTAGCGGTGGTGACATCCCTGCCCAGAGGGCCATCCCAAGTAGGCCGGCCTGCAAGCAAGCGGGTTCATTCTTGGCTTCGGGCTCTCTCTTGGGGCCATCCGCTTTTTCCCTCAGCCGCCGTATGGGTTGCAAGGAGACAGAGCGGCTTCGCTTAACCACTCTTCGGGAGTTTCTCATGCGTTGGTTCTCGTCCTCTGGTGTTCTCGTCAGCCTGCCTTTCCAGTCTTCTGTTGGGCGAAGTGTTCTGCCCCTGTCTGGCTCGATTTGGCAGCGGCTGGAGGCCTTAGCTCTGGGTTTGCACATTCTGTCTTTGCTTTTTGGGTTGGCAGGGTTGCTCTGGGTTGTACCCCATCCTGAGTGGGTGGCCAGTTTGCCCCCCATTGGCATTCAAGCTTTCTCCTTGAGCATGGGCAATGGCGGCGTGGCCTACATGGTGTTCGGTGCGCTGGCGGCAGCTCTGATGGGATCCCGGCTGTTGGGGATGCGGCGCCTGTTGATGTTTTTGATCCCGGCGGTGGGCATTTCCTTGGGCAGTGAGCTGTTGGGCACCAGCACCGGGATCCCCTTTGGCAACTATGGCTACCTGAGTGGGCTGGGCTATAAGATTGCCGGGTTGGTGCCTTTTACCATCCCTCTGTCTTGGTTTTATGTGGGGTTGTCGTCCTATTTGTTGGCGCGTGTGGCTCTGCAAACCCAGCGCCACTGGTTGATCCACTTCGAGGCCATCATGTTGGGGGCCCTGCTGCTCACCGCTTGGGACTTCGTGCTGGATCCGGCCATGACCCGCGGCTTGATCCCGTTTTGGACGTGGTTTCAGCCGGGGCCCTTCTTCGGTATGCCGCTGCAAAACTTCGGGGGTTGGATGCTGACTGGGGCTGCCTTCATGACGGTGGCCAATCTGCTGTGGGGGGAGGATCAACCCATCCTTGACCGCCGCCAGTTGGTGGGGCCGCTGGTGCTCTATGTAGCTAATTTTGCTTTTGCCCTGTTGATGAGCCTGGGATCCGGCATTGTTGCGCCGGCGGGGTTGGGCCTGTTGTTGGGGTTGGGGCCCGCTTTGGGGCTGTGGTGGAGTGCAGAGACTCCATCCCCCTATCGCGACCAGCCTGTGCCGCCTTCCCATCCTGAACAGGACTCCATCCCGCCATTGCAAGCGGTCGAGGGAGAGGCAGGTCAAGCCTGGGATACTTTGGAGGATCCCGGTTGGGTTGGCGCGAAATAAACTGGCCCTAACCTTTCCTCGGCGAGATCCCCCAGTTGTCCAGGCCATGAACTTTTGCAGCGACAATGTCACAGGCGCCTGTCCTGAGGTGATGGAAGCCCTGTTGGCCCTCAACCGGGGATCCGCCATGCCCTATGGAGGGGACGAATGCACAGCGCAGGTGCAAAGGCTGTTTGCCGAGATCTTCGAGCATGAAGTGGCAGTGTTTCCGGTGGCAACAGGATCTGCTGCCAATGCCCTGGCCCTTTCGGTGCTCACCCCACCCTACGGGGCGATTTATTGCCATCCCGAGGCCCACATCAATCTGGACGAATGTGGAGCGCCAGAGCTGTTTACAGGTGGGGCCAAGTTGGTGGGGATCCCAGGGGAACAAGGCCGTATCGACTGGGGCAACTTAAAAACGGCCCTGGAGCGGGCGGGGTTTGGGGTGGTTCATCACGTACAACCTGCCTGCCTCAGCCTGACCCAAGCCACCGAGGCTGGCACCCTCTACTCCTTGGAGCAGCTCAGATCCTTGGCGGATTTGGCCCATCACTTTGGCCTTAAGGTGCATATGGATGGGGCCCGCTTTGCCAATGCCCTGGTTGGTTTGGGCTGCACCCCTGCCGAGATGACCTGGAAAGCGGGGGTGGATGTGCTGTCCTTTGGGGCCACCAAAAATGGAGCCTGGGCTGCGGAAGCGGTGGTGTTTTTTCATCCAAATCAGGTGGGCGATTTTGAGTTTCGCCGCAAGCGCAGTGGCCATCTGCTCTCGAAGATGCGCTTTTTGTCTGCCCAATTGCAGGCCTATCTCCAGGATGGGGTGTGGCTGCGCAATGCCCGCCATGCCAACGCGATGGCCCAACGGTTGGCGCAGGGACTGGGATCCCTGCCGGGAGCCAAGTTGGTGTATCCTACCGAGGCCAATGAGGTTTTTATCGAGCTGCCGGAGCCGGTTCTCCAGGCCCTAGAGGGAGCGGGGTTTCGGTTTTACCGCTGGCTGGGGGAAGGTCACCACTTAATCCGCCTGGTGACGGCTTTTAACACTTTGCCCGCAGATGTCGAGCGCTTCTGCCAGGTGGCTCAGCAAGCCAGCCGTTTGCAATAGGCGGACGGAGTCCTTCAAGCTGACCAGGGATCCCCCTGGCCAAAGGCCTGAGCATCCCAAGGGATCCCTGAAGGCTGTTCATCGGCTGGTCAATCCTTAAAGTGGGTGCTGTCGCGACCGGGCTTTTTCTCCAGGCAGGGCGAGGCGGAAGTCGATCCCGTTTTCTTCGAGTTGTCCTGTAGCAAACCGATCAGCAGGCAGGCCACCCCAAGGTTGATGGCCACATCGGCCACGTTGAACACCGGAAAGCGGATCCAGACCCAATTGAAAAAATCCACCACATAGCCGTTGACGAAGCGGTCGATGCCGTTCCCCACGGCTCCTGCCCACACCAAGCCATAGCCGGCCTGTTCCCATCGGCCCAGGATCCCGCCGCGAATGGCCAGCAGCGCCAACGCCAGCGCCACCCCCAGCGAGATCCACTTCAAGAGCTCTGCCGAATCTTCAAACAGGCTCCAAGCAGCGCCGGTATTCTCCACGTAGGTGAGGTGAAACACCCCTGGCCACAGCTCAATCTCTGGCCCCGGCAGCAGCCGTTCCACTGCCCAGTGCTTGGTCGCCTGATCCAAGATCACCCCCAGGATCCCGGCCAGCCAAAAGCCTTTGTTTTTCATGTCGTCTTGGCCTCAATCACGTCCACCGGCAAGAGCGCCCCGATGAGCACTTTTCCCATCCTGACATGCTGCTCTTCTGCCGGCTCATTGCCCAGAAGCTCAAGGGCGGAGCTCTGGACTCGAAGTTGGGCCTGTAACGGGATCCAACACCGGTGAGTGGCCTCAGAAGCGATTGGCCGCCTCTGGCTTGAGAGGAGCAGCAAGAAAACCGTCCAGCTTAGGCAACTGGACGGGGATCCCCTGGGGGTGGACAGGATTGGCTACCGCCCCTGCTGCTCCAGGGAGCGGCGCAATTCGCTGGCCATCTGCATGAACTCTTGCGGGTTGCCCGCTTTGCCGTAGGAAGAGCGATCCTGAACCTTTTTGCCGCTGCCTTGGCGGGTGCGGGTGCTGAGCAAAGAGCTGGCCATTTCCATGAACTTGGCAGGATTTCCCTCGCTGCTGCCCCGCACGAGAGGGGCGCGTCCGGCACGAGTGACAGCCATAGATACCTCAATTTTCACAAATGAAATGCTTGTTACATTTTCTCACAAGGGCTCTGCGATCAACCAGGGCCAGCGTTTCTTTGCTGTTACAGCGACTCCGGCCAATGCTTGGGGATCCTTCTAAGCCGCAAACCTTGCCTGAGGTTGGAAAGAGCCATCAGCGAGTCGTGGTTTTCTCTTGGGTCAAGTGATGGATCAGCCAAATGGGGAGCACCGTCAGGCCAATCACCCCCAGAGCCACCACGCTGATCACCGGGCGCTGCCGAGGCTTGGTGAGCTGGCTAAACACCCAAATCGGCAAGGTTTGCTGCTGGCCGGCGGTGAAGGTGGTGACGATAATCTCATCGAAAGACAGGGCAAACGCCAGCAGGGATCCCGCCAATAGGGCCGAGGCCAGTTCGGGCAGAAGGATGTACCGAAAGGTTTGCAGAGGATTGGCCCCCAAGTCGGCAGAAGCCTCCAGTTGAGAGCGTCCCATGCGGCGAAACCGGGCCAGCACGTTGTTGTACACCACCACCAGACAAAAGGTGGCATGGCCGATAACAATTGTCCAAAAGCTGAAGGGGATACCCAGCAAATGGATCGCCGAGCGCAAGGCAATCCCGGAGACAATACCTGGCAAGGCGATGGGCAGCAACACCAAAAACGAGATCGTCTCGCGGCCAAAAAATCGGCTGCGATAGACTGCTGCTGCCGCCAGGGATCCCAGCACCACTGCCACTCCGGTAGCCAGCAAAGCCACCCGCAAAGACAAAAACAAGGCCCGCCAAATATCGGCCCGCCCCCAAGCCACGGCAAACCAGCGCCAGGTCAGCCCCGGCAAAGGGAAGCGCAAGGTCGCCTCATCGGGGCTGAAGGCATAAAGGACGATCACCAGCAGAGGAAGATGGAGAAAGAGCAGCACCCCCAGCGAGAACAGGATCCAAAGCCATTGGCCGATGGGAAAAGGGCGAATCGGCATGGATGAGGGAGAATACAGAGCTGGATGGGGAACAGTCTACAGGTAGAGAAATGGTCTGTGAAATCTACAGGTAGAGAAATGGTCTGTGAAATAGCCTTGTAGGGAAGCAGCCTTTGGCAAGGACTTTAGATTGCTTGGCCGACTTTGGAGCTCCAGTCGAGCAGAGCATCCCAAACCCAGATTAAACTCGCAGCATGATCGCGTTTTTAAGCGGCCACCTTGTGGCCATCGAATGGGGAGAGCGCAGCAGCCTCACCGTTGAGGTGCAGGGGATCGGCTATCGCGTCAAGGCCCCAGGACGTTTTCTCAAGCAACTGCCTGCAGTGGGGGAGCCCGTCCGGGTGTTCACCCATTTGGTGGTGCGAGAGACTGAGCTGGTGTTGTACGGGTTTGGCTCGCCAGCTGAGCGGGACTTGTTTGTGGAACTCATCAAAGTCTCGGGGGTGGGGCCGGCTTTGGGCTTGGCCCTGCTGAATACCTTCAGCCTGCCGGAGCTGGTGCAGGCGGTGGTGACCGAAAACGTGCGCCTGCTCTCCCTCACGCCGGGGGTAGGCCATAAAACGGCCCAACGGCTGGCCCTGGAGCTGAAAACCAAGCTGGCCCACTGGCGACAGGGGGTGGGAGTTGCGGATCAACCCTTGGCCGGGGGGCCGCCCATGCCCATCCGAGAAGAGGTGGAAATGGCCTTACTGGCCCTGGGCTACAGCACTCAGGAAATTCAAGCTGCCTTGCAAGCTCTGCCCACTCACCCCCGCCCAACGGAAGACTGGCTGCGGGATGCCATCACCTACCTGAGCCAGCAGCCATGAAGCACCGCCGCATTGCCATTCTGGGCGGAACCTTCAACCCTGTGCACCATGGCCACTTGATCATGGCAGAACAAGCTCTTTGGCAGTTTGACCTGGATCAGGTGCTGTGGATGCCCGCCGGGGATCCCCCCCACAAGCCTCTGGCCCCTGGCGCCAGCAAAGCCGACCGCTTGGCGATGGTCAAGCTGGCCATTGCCGACCACGAGCGCTTCGCCTGCTCAGAGCTGGAGATCCGCCGTTCGGGGCGCTCCTACACCATCGAGACACTGCGCACCCTCATCCAGGAGCAACCCAATACCCAGTGGTACTGGATCATCGGCGTGGATGCTCTGCGGGACCTGCCCCAGTGGTATCAAGCGGAAGAACTGGCCCGCCTCTGCCATTGGATTGTTGCCCCACGGGTGGATGCCGGCGATGCCGCCCAGGTGCTGCAGGCGGTAGCCGAAAAGTTGCCCATCCAAGCCCAAATCCTGGAAGCCCCTACCCTGACGCTCTCTTCCACTTACCTAAGGCAGCAAATCCAAAAGGGAGGGTCTATCCGCTACCTGGTGCCCCCTGCTGTGGAGCACTATATCCGTCAGCACCGCCTCTATCTGCAGCCCTAAAGGAAAAAAGGGGGCGGATCCCCCCGAAGGGGGAACCAGAAAAAGGAGAAGCGTCGTGAACCTGAGTCTTGAGACGTTTCCAATTTCTAGGGATCCCCCCGAAGGGGGAACGTCTACGAACGCCGCCTAGAGAAGAGCGCGGCTAGGTGTACGTGTGGTTTCCAATTTCTAGGGATCCCCCCGAAGGGGGAACATCCGACTAGCTAACTCTTGGCTAAGTGAAGGCTGGTTTCCAATTTCTAGGGATCCCCCCGAAGGGGGAACTAATTGAGATGAAATAGGTTAAAAACCTAAAGCACCCTGTTTCCAATTTCTAGGGATCCCCCCGAAGGGGGAACACTATCAATAAGATCCAGCTCAACTCTAGCCAAATCGATTTCCAATTTCTAGGGATCCCCCCGAAGGGGGAACTGTGATCATGGTTAGCCTCCCTTTACAGGGATAAAAATTTCCAATTTCTAGGGATCCCCCCGAAGCGGAGCTTTAAAGTCGAGGTCGTAGATGTATTCATAGACCTGATAAAAATTTCCAATTTCTAGGGATCCCCCCGAAGGGGGAACTCGAGCAGTACTACGCAGTGGTTTACCACCACTGTGACCACGGTTTCCAATTTCTAGGGATCCCCCCGAAGGGGGAACGGCTGCCGTATTGGCAGCCTTTGTTGAAGACTAGAGTCCGAGTTTCCAATTTCTAGGGATCCCCCCGAAGGGGGAACTGCCAATGTTGCGGTTAGTGTCTAATCTGAGTATTCAGAGTTTCCAATTTCTAGGGATCCCCCCGAAGGGGGAACACCAGTTCCTCGATTTTGTCCTGGAGGCTCTGCGAGCCGTTTCCAATTTCTAGGGATCCCCCCGAAGGGGGAACTGACCTCGAGTAACTAGCCCCTCCCCAACACACCCAGGAGGTTTCCAATTTCTAGGGATCCCCCCGAAGGGGGAACAATTTGCCTGAGAACGGGTCGTGTAACCCATCTAGACCGTTTCCAATTTCTAGGGATCCCCCCGAAGGGGGAACAATTACCGCCAAGGCAAAAGACAAATCGCCGAGCCAGGTTTCCAATTTCTAGGGATCCCCCCGAAGGGGGAACACTCATAGTCCAGGACGAAACCTTCTACGTTATAGAGAGTTTCCAATTTCTAGGGATCCCCCCGAAGGGGGAACTCGGCAGCAACGGGCGCAGGCTGAAGCCGCACTCCAACGTGTTTCCAATTTCTAGGGATCCCCCCGAAGGGGGAACAGGAAGAATAGCATGACCTAAACTTTTCTTTCCAAACCACGTTTCCAATTTCTAGGGATCCCCCCGAAGGGGGAACAACAAGATCTCGAGCGGGCATACGAGAAAGTGACTAAAGTTTCCAATTTCTAGGGATCCCCCCGAAGGGGGAACATTAATAATTTAACAGAGTGAGAACGAGTATTTTTAAGTTTCCAATTTCTAGGGATCCCCCCGAAGGGGGAACGTGTTCGCCCCAGAACATCGAGATCGAGGCGGAAAGCCCCTGTTTCCAATTTCTAGGGATCCCCCCGAAGGGGGAACGTGCAGTCCTACCAGCATGGTAGCCGGCGTCTCTACCTAGTTTCCAATTTCTAGGGATCCCCCCGAAGGGGGAACAATAAATCTGCAGGGCAAGCGCTCTTGCCCTTTTCTTCGGTTTCCAATTTCTAGGGATCCCCCCGAAGGGGGAACTTACAACTGAATAATTCTGGGTAACTCCCAGATTTGGGGCTCTGGTTTCCAATTTCTAGGGATCCCCCCGAAGGGGGAACTTAGAAAAGTTGTAGACCTTGTTGAAGTCGATACGACTGATGTTTCCAATTTCTAGGGATCCCCCCGAAGGGGGAACCTCTTCCCAAACAGCCATAACAGCCATTTTTTGAAGTTTCCAATTTCTAGGGATCCCCCCGAAGGGGGAACTTAGAAAAGTTGTAGACCTTGTTGAAGTCGATACGACTGATGTTTCCAATTTCTAGGGATCCCCCCGAAGGGGGAACCTCTTCCCAAACAGCCATAACAGCCATTTTTTGAAGTTTCCAATTTCTAGGGATCCCCCCGAAGGGGGAACTATCTATAACCCATTCACCAAACAGTTCATTCAACGAAGTTTCCAATTTCTAGGGATCCCCCCGAAGGGGGAACCCTAACATCTGGACCTACGTATACGACCCCACCTACAGTTTCCAATTTCTAGGGATCCCCCCGAAGGGGGAACTCGACTACTAGCCAGTAGCCACAGAAGCGTTCACAAACGTTTCCAATTTCTAGGGATCCCCCCGAAGGGGGAACGTCTTTAAGTTGTCCTCAATCCACTGATCGTGTTCTGTCAAGTTTCCAATTTCTAGGGATCCCCCCGAAGGGGGAACCACCTGCCTATAGGAGGATAATCATGGAAGCTAAATTGTTTCCAATTTCTAGGGATCCCCCCGAAGGGGGAACATCTGGCTCAGCGGGAGGAATAGCATGAACTAACTCTCTTTCTGTTTCCAATTTCTAGGGATCCCCCCGAAGGGGGAACCAGCCCCGAATACGACGTATACCAAATAGACGTATGTGGAGTTTCCAATTTCTAGGGATCCCCCCGAAGGGGGAACACCAACTTGGGTGGTTCGTAAACAGGTTTACCGAAGTTGTACGGTTTCCAATTTCTAGGGATCCCCCCGAAGGGGGAACGGTCCTGGGTTAGACCTCCACCGCAGACTGTGAAGTCATCGTTTCCAATTTCTAGGGATCCCCCCGAAGGGGGAACACGACCTGCTCAGGTCGTGTGCACCAATTGATTATAGCCCGTTGTTTCCAATTTCTAGGGATCCCCCCGAAGGGGGAACTGCAGCGCTACTCGTACATCACTACTTGTGCGCGAATACTTCACGTTTCCAATTTCTAGGGATCCCCCCGAAGGGGGAACAAATTGCCGGGAAAACAATGTATTGGAACCACCAGAAGGTTTCCAATTTCTAGGGATCCCCCCGAAGGGGGAACAGCATAAAGAGCGGGTACTGGTTCAGATTAACAACTACCGTTTCCAATTTCTAGGGATCCCCCCGAAGGGGGAACTCCGCGGTCAATGGTGACTACATTGTGGCCATTCCTCATGTTTCCAATTTCTAGGGATCCCCCCGAAGGGGGAACGTAAAGGACAAGAAACTTTACTTAGCGCCCAGAGATTTTCGTTTCCAATTTCTAGGGATCCCCCCGAAGGGGGAACCCGCTACATTTATGGGAGCAAGCGCTTGTATATGCGCCAGTTTCCAATTTCTAGGGATCCCCCCGAAGGGGGAACATGAACTCTACTTCTTCGCGACTCCAAAGAGTCGTGCGTTTCCAATTTCTAGGGATCCCCCCGAAGGGGGAACAAGCACCGAGCTGTATACACCGACCCAAGTGGGGAGGTGTGTTTCCAATTTCTAGGGATCCCCCCGAAGGGGGAACGGTCGTTCAATGTACTGGTGTGCCCAAAGACAGCGTTGGGTTGTTTCCAATTTCTAGGGATCCCCCCGAAGGGGGAACATCCAAGTTGAAGGAGGTAGCATCCCAACCTAGACCACCGCGTTTCCAATTTCTAGGGATCCCCCCGAAGGGGGAACTTCTTGGCATAACTGATACTGAATAGAGTACTCAGTGATATTAGTTTCCAATTTCTAGGGATCCCCCCGAAGGGGGAACAGAGGCAAAAGATCTCTATGAGTGGGCCTCCAAATGTATGGAAGTTTCCAATTTCTAGGGATCCCCCCGAAGGGGGAACAATGGCTGATTGTCTCCATGAGTGCATGATCTTCGAAGTTTCCAATTTCTAGGGATCCCCCCGAAGGGGGAACTCCAGAAGCGCCAGCGTGCGCAAGAGTGGGCCCAGGAAGCCGTTTCCAATTTCTAGGGATCCCCCCGAAGGGGGAACCTCTTGTAAATATCGCAGAACGTCTCGGTGTTGATATCACGTTTCCAATTTCTAGGGATCCCCCCGAAGGGGGAACGAGAGTTTCTTAAGTATAAACCAGAAGTGTTAAACGTTTCCAATTTCTAGGGATCCCCCCGAAGGGGGAACAACACCACCCCTATTAAACCCAAGCAGGGCAAGGAATGCAAGACCCATTTGCGAGGGATCCGGAAAAAAGTCGGCAAAAAGAGCTGCGGCGAGGGGGTTTTGGGGCTGGAAAGCCTTGTGGCGCAAGGCATCGAGGGATCCGACGAAAGAATCGGCCTTTGCGGCTTTTGGCGGATCGCTCGCGGAGGCGTTGATACCGTTTGGGTGTTGTCTTGGAAACAAGGGTGAGTACCCGAGCCTCAACCGGAGTTTGCGGGGCTTGGCGATTGCCCAAGGCGTGCCCCCTAGCCGCGGGTGTAGCCGGCTGGGGGATGAAAGCAGATACGATGTTTTCAACTTTTCACAGTCGGAGAAATCTCATGAAAAAGTGGATTGCCTCGGCTACAACCCTACTCTGCTGTGTGCTTGTCCTGGTTTTGTTTTGGCCCCATGTTACCTCTGCCCAGAGGCAGACTCTCAACCTCTACATCTGGTCAGAATACATCGATCCCGACATCCTCACCGCCTTTGAAAAAGCCACCAATAGCCGCGTGCTGGTCAGCGTGTACGAATCCAACGAAGACATGGTGGCCAAACTGCGGGGGGGAGGCACCAGCCAGTACGACATTGTTGTTCCCACCGACTACATTGTGCCCAACATGTTGGAGCTGGGACTGCTGCAGCCTCTCAACAAAGAATTGATCCCCAACCTAAGCAACCTGGGCGAAAAATTTGTCGGCCTGCCCTTTGATCCAGAAAACACCTACACCGCCGCCTATCAGTGGGGCACCACCGGCATTGGCTACCGCAAAGACCGCCTGCCCGAAAACTTTGAACGCTCTTGGGGATTGATTTTCGACCCGCAGCAGCAGTATGGCCCCTTTGTGATGATCGATGAGATGCGATCCATGATCGGCGCTGCTGCCGTTTACCTGGGCTTCGATATGAACACCACCGTTCGCTCCGAACTGCAGCAGATCCAGCAGCTTTTGATCGACACCAAGCGCCGCAGTGCCGGCCTAATTGGGGGCGTGGGGGGCAAAAACCAACTGGTTTCTGGAACGGCCAATGTAGCCATCGTCTACAGCGGCGATGCCCTGCAAGCTGCCGAAGAAAACCCCAACATCGGCTATTTTGTCCCCCGCGAGGGTGCCCACATTTGGCTGGATGTAATGGCCATTCCCGCCCAGGCCCCCAACCCCGAGCTGGCCAATCGCTTCATCAATTTCATCCTGGATGCTGAAGTCGGCGCTCAACTGAGCAACCACAACCGCTTCGCCACCCCCAACGCTGCAGCTCTGCCCATGATCAACCCAGAAGATCGGCAAAACCCGGCCATCTACCCTGACGAAGAGGCCCTTGCCAAACTCACCTACCTTAAAGTGCTGTCAGGGGAAGAGCTGCGCCTCATCGACGCCCTCTGGACAACCGTGAAAAGCAGCTAGGGATCCCTTGTTAGCTCTCGACACAAAACTTGACACTTTTTAATATCTGAGCCACATTAAAGATGTCACCCGTTGATGGAGCTAAAACCATGGAGAACCAAGAAGCTAAGTTCGGCTTCACTACCTTCGCCGAAAAGTGGAATGGCCGTTTGGCAATGCTGGGCTTTGTGATTGGCGTTGCGACCGAGTTGCTGACCGGCCAAGGGATCCTCTCTCAAATTGGCCTGATGTAATCCCAGTAGACCCAAGACACCGCTGTAGATCTTTGCTGTAGATCTTTACAGGCCTGGCTGCGGCCAGGCTTTTGCATTGCTTCCGAATGCAACAGGCATGAAAATTTCTGCTGCATTGCTTCCTAACTCCCCTCTCTCTGGGAGAGGGGGTGGCCGCGGAAGCGGCGCCGAGCCTTTGGAATCTATCCTTCCAGATCTCGCAAGTACTGGCGGATATCAGCCAAGATGCGTTCTAGGTCTTCTGGGGCCTGGAGAGCGCGTGCCCATTCTAGGTCATGACCGCCTTGGGATCCCTGCTGGGCCAGCGCCACTCCTAAGTGTTCCAGCTCGCGAACCACTTGGCAAAAAGCGTTGGCTCCCACGTTGGAGCTGGCTCCTTTGAGGCGGTGGGCGATCCGCCGCATTCTTTCTGCGTCGTAACCGGCAATGGCTTGGCGCAGTTGCGGCAGCTGGTCTTCACAATCTTGGATGAACACCTGCAGCAGCTCCCGCTGAAACCCCCGATCCCCGCCGGAAACCTGATCCAGGTAGGCAGAGTCGATGGGGTAGGGCTGGGTGGGAGAAGAGGGATCCCGGCTCTCGGCGGGGGAAGCTGGAGAGGCTGCTTCAGAAGCGGCTTGGTTGGAGGATCCCCCTGCAGACTGGGCAATCACCTGGCTCCAGTGGTTGAGCAACCTTTGCAAATCTTCCTTCAGCACCGGCTTGCTGAGATAGTCGTCCATACCTGCCTGCAGGCAGCGCTCCCTATCCTCCTGCATGGCGTTGGCCGTGATGGCAATCACCACTGTGCGGTGGCCGGATCTCCGTTCCTGTTGGCGTAGGCGGCGGGTGGCCTCGTAGCCATCCATCACCGGCATCTGACAATCCATAAGAATGAGGTCGTAGCTGACCTTCTGCAGGAGATCCAACACCTCCTGACCGTTGGCCACCACATCGGCCTTGTAGCCCAAACTCTCGAGCTGGCGCAAAGCCACCTTTTGGTTGACGGGGTTATCCTCTGCCAGCAAAATGCGCAGGGACTGCTGGGGTCGGTCGGCCATAGGCGTCGTCTGAGAGAGAGGGGGGCCAATGCCCAAAAGAGAGGTGGAGAGGCCAGAAGATTTCCCCAGGGCCATGGCCAACGCCTCCTGAAGGCGGCTTTGTTTTACCGGCTTAACCAAGTAGGCGGCAAAGCCGATTTCGGCAGCGCGGCGGGAGTGCTCCCCCAGTCCCAGGGAGGTCATCATCACCAGTTGCGTCTCGGCCAGTTGCGGATCTGCCTTGATCCAGCGGCCCAAGGTCTCCCCATCCACCTCTGGCATTTGCATATCCAAAACGGCCAGGGAGAAGGGTCTGCCTTCCCGAACGGCTTGGCGCAGTTTGTCCATAGCCTGATAGGCATTTTCGGCCTCTTCCACCACCATTCCCCAAGCCGTGGCCTGGCAGCGCAGGATCTTGCGATTGGTGGCATTGTCGTCCACCACCAACAGTCGCTTGCCCTGCAAATCCACCGGGACACGAGCAGAAGGCTGGGCAAGCTGCTGGGCATAGGGCTGCCGCTCCAGAGTCAGCTCGACGCTGAAGGTGCTGCCCTGTCCCTCCTGGCTTTGCAACGAGATGGTTCCCCCCATCAGTTCTGTCAGTTGTTTGCAGATGGCCAAGCCCAGTCCCGTACCTCCGTATTTGCGGGTAGTAGAGGCATCCACCTGGCTAAACGGTTGAAACAGCTTGCTCTGCGCCGCCGCCGGGATCCCGATTCCGGTATCTCTCACCGAGAGCTTGAGGTGGACATGGGTAGCGGTTTCTTGCAGCACCTCTGCTTGGATCACCACCTCTCCTCGGTGGGTGAACTTAATGGCGTTGCTTACCAAATTGTTGAGGATTTGCCGTAGTCGCGAGGCATCTCCCCGCAGGTAGCGCGGCACTTCCGGTGGCATGAGCACCGCCAGCTCCAATCCCTTGGCGTGGGCAGTGGGGGCAAACAGATCCGCCACCTCTTCCAGACACGAGCGGAGATCGAAATCCAGGATCTCCAGCTCCATTTCCCCGGCCTCCAATTTGGAGAAGTCCAGGATGTCGTTGATGAGGGTGAGCAGCGCATCGCCGCTGACGCGGATGGTCTCTACAAAGTCCCGCTGTTCTGCATTGAGGGGGGTCTCCAGCAGCAGGCCCGTCATCCCCAACACCGCGTTCATGGGGGTGCGGATCTCGTGGCTCATGGTGGCTAAGAAGCTGCTTTTGGCCTGTGCAGCCTGCTCAGCTGCTTTGCGGGCCTGCTCCAGCTCCAGGCTGCGCTTTCTCTCCCGTTCCAAAAGGGCTGCCTGGGTGAGGGCAATGCCAATTTGGTTGGCCAACTGCGACAGCAGCTCCATCTCAAACGGCTGCCACTGACGCGGGCCAGAGCACTGGTGGGCCAGCAACAACCCCCACAACTGCTGCTCCAAAAACAGCGGCACCACCAAGTTGGCCCTGACCTGCATTTTTTGCAGCAGCTCTAGGTAACAAGGCTCCAGTCCTTCACTTTCCACATCGCTAACAACGCGAACGCGGCCCTGGCTGTAGAGCTGGGCGTACTTTTCCTGAAAACAGGGATCCTCGATCACCTCTCCCAGCAAGGAGGGGATCCCCGGCTGAGTTTTCTCTTTGGAGATGATCCCAGAACCATCCGGCTGGAAGCGGTAGACCAAGACTCGGTCGGCTTTGAGCAGGGCTTGGATTTCTGTTACCGTCGTCTCTAGGATCTCGGCGATATCCAAAGATTCGCGGATCTTCAAGCTGAGATTGGCTAGCAACTGAGCCCGGCGGTTTTGCCGCTCCAATTCCTCTGCCGCTTTCTTCTGCTCAGTAGTGTTGCGGAAGATGCCTCGCGTAGCCACCATCACTCCATCTTCAAAGCGGCAGTTGACATTGCCCTCCAACCAAACAGTTTCACCAGTGGCCGTGAGGAAAGCTGTCTCTACCCTCTCCAGTTTCTCCCCTGCTAGAAGCTTCTGGAAAAGAGCCTGGCAGTGCTCCCGGCAGTCGGGATGGAGAATGTCGAAGAGGGTCATTTGATAGACCTGAGCTTCGTCGTAGCCCAAGGTCTCTTTCCAAGCGCGGTTGACATATAAAAAGTGCCCTTCAGCATCCACGCTTTGGATGAGGTCAGTGGCATTTTCAAAGAGATCCCGGTAGCGCTCTTCACTTTCTTTCAAGGCCAGCTCCGCCAGCTTGCGGTCGGTGATGTCGATGCCAGTGCTCATGAGAAACTCTGCCTCACCGTTGGCACCGATTAAGGCGGTATTGGTCCAGTCAATCAGCCGCAGTGCCCCTTGCTTGGTGCGCCAAAAATTCTCATGGCGATTCAAAAAGAGGGAATAGTTGCCCTTGAGCTGTTCAAAAGCTTGCTTCACACCAGGCACATCTTCCGGTGGGATCAAACCTAAGTCCCATACCAGCCGGCCCTTGACCTCTGCCAGCGAGTAGCCAGAAAGCTGCTCGGCAGCGCGGTTGAAGCGCAAAATGTGTCCCTCAGGATCCAGAACCACCACCAGCGCCCCTGCCGTATCGATAACCGCGTTGGTAAAATCTCGCTCTTGCTTGAGGGATCGCTCTGCCTTTTCCCGCTCAGCACTTTCTCGGCGAATGAGGGAGTAAACAGCAGCCAAGATGCAGCAGGTAAACGTTAGACCCGCTAGCAGGATGGCATTGGTGCCGCTCCAGGCTAGCTGAAACTGATCGCTACTTTGCTGCAGCCGGCGGTGATCTTCCTCTTCTAGCGACGCTACCACGTCGACAATCCGCTGCCTCAATTTTTCCTCTTCCTGACTTTGCAGCGCTTCTTGAACCGCAGATAGCTCCCCTTGCTTCCTCAGCTCAATCAAATCATGGTTGAGTTTCAGCCACGGCGCCAGCAGCAGCTCTAGCCGGCTCAGGTGCTCTTGCTGCACGGGATCCAAGGCCGCAAATTCCTGTAGCTGATCCAGAAGAGCAAACAGCGAATCGGTGCTTGTCTGATAGCTCCGTAAGAAGCTCGCATTGCCTGTAAGGAGATAGCTGCGCTTGTGGACTTCTGCGGTCTGCACTTCTCTTAGCAGCTTCTCTAGAACCTCGTGCTTTTCTAGAAGCTGGGTTACCTCCCTGTTGATCTGGGGCAGACGGGAAGCAGCGCGGTGGGCGGAGTAGGCGATCCCTGCCAAGATCAGGGCAGCCAGGCCAAAACCAGCGCCAACCTTGAAAAGAAGTCCGCTCTTACGGGCAGACTTGTCCTCCTTTGACCTTTGGGCCGGCAGCAGGGGGGTCTTGGCCAGTTCCCTCAAAGTACGGCGCAGCTCCAGTTGGGCCACCACCTGATGGGCCAGGGCTTGTAATTGCTCCAGTTG
>NZ_JANSIG010000047.1:0-16266 GCF_047461975.1 Synechococcus sp. R55.3
TAGCTTCTCGTCTTTGAGATTGCCTTGCTCGTCAAAAGCGTTCCAAGCCCGACCGATGGCGATTTGCTCTGGGATCACCCAGCCATGCACCCAACGCACAATCAAGCGCATCTGGTTCAGGGTATTGCTGTTGCTCTCGCCGCCCAAAACGCTGATTAACCCAAAGACCTTACCCTCCAGTTGCTCAAAACTCAACAGATCCAGTGCATTTTTCAGGCTGCCGCTGATGCCGCCGTGGTACTCCGGGCTGGCTAGGATGATCCCATCCGCCCGCTTCATGGTTGCTCGTAGGACTGCCACATCGGGATAATCCGCATAGGACTCCGAGCCATCCACAAAGGGCAACTTCATCTGCCGCAGATCGAGGATGTGCAACGGGGTCCCCAACTTCTCAAACTCGCGCCGCGCCACCTCCAGCGCCTGGTACGTTAAGGAATTGGGCCGCAGGCTGCCCCCGATTGCCACGAAACGGGCCTCAGAGGCTTCAGCCATGGTGGTTTGAGGATCGACAGTAAGGGCTTGCAGAGGAGACATGAGCCGGGTTCCTGAGCAGACATTAGTTACGTTGCAAACAATCATAACTCATACCAACTCCGAGTTGTAAAGATTTCTTTAACTTTTCTGCTCCCCAACCCTAATGCATTCGCCGAAGCGTTGCATAGCGATAACAGCCGGATTCCTATCCAGAACTGGGGATCTGGATACCTCTCGGCAAAGGGATCCAAGGCCAGCGGATCACCTGCAGCAGGTTGGAAAAGTCATCCCGCCAGACGGGATCCCCGGCTTGGGGCAAAAGGGGCTGCCAGGGATCCGGTTCCTGCATGGCTTTAGGGTTTTTGGCCAAAGGACTCCGCTCCGCTAACACGGTCGCCGTTCGCTCAATGGGCGTAGCCTTAGCGTCGCGTAGCGATAACAGCACCCAGTGGGAAGGGGCCAGCCCCGCCTGTCGTTGCTCAGGGGAGAGATCCCGATGGGCTTGGTGCCAAGCGTGGAGCTGCAGGGATCCGGCCAGGCCAGCCAACAGCGGGGCCAGGTCGAGGTGGCGGTTGGTGATGTTGAAGAGCAGCCAGCCGTGGGGCTTGAGCTTGCTGAGGTAGAGGGCCAAAGCCTCTTGCGTGAGCAAATGCACCGGCACTGCGTCAGAGCTGAAGGCGTCCATCACCATCAGGTCATAGCTGCCCTCTGGGATCCCCTTGAGGCTGAGCCGGGCATCACCGAGGATGACCTGCACCCGCGCCCGCGTCTGGGCCCACCGGAGATAGGAAAAATAGCGCCCCGCCCAATCGGCCACGGTGGGATCCAACTCGAAAAACGTCCACTCATCCCCTGGCTCGGCATAGGCGGCCAACGTGCCGATCCCCAGCCCCAACACCGCAATGGCGGGCGTGGGATCCACAGTCTGGGCTCTGAACGCCGCAAACACCTGCCCAACCGGCCCAGACCGAGAAAAATAGGTCAGCGGCTCCAGCGCTTTTTCCGGGTCCAAGTTTTGGCTGCCGTGTAGAGTGGTGCCGTGCAGAAGGCTGCGGAAGGATCCCTGCTCAGTTTGGTATTCCACGATCCGGTTGAGGCCGAAGGCGCTGCGCTCGCTGTGGATCACCTGCAGTCCCGGCTGCAGCCAGGGTTGCCCCAGCAGCACAACCAACCCCGCCATTGCTCCCACCCAACCGACCTTGGCCTGCCAGCCAGGGGCTCCGCTCTGCTGCTGTGAACGGCTCTCCCCTGACACCAACAGCGCCAGCACCGCCCAGCCCAACGCCAAACCCACCCCAGCGCCCACCTGCAGCAACGCCTGCGGTTGAAAGTGCAACAGCAGCAAAGGCAGGAGCAGCCCCAGCCCCAGCCACAGGCCCACCCGCCCCCCCTGCGCCCCTAGCACGGCCAGCGACATCCCCAGCAACAGGGGATATTCCAGCACCGTCTCAAACACCTGCGGTGCCAAGAGGGCAGAGAACATTCCCCCCAAACTCCCCCCCAAAGCCAGCCACAGGTAAAACTGCGTCAACTGCTCCACCGGCGGGCGACGGCAAGCCAACCGGCTGTGGCAGCCCCAGCTCACCAGCCCAAAGGTGGTCAGATGCAGCGGCAAAAGCAAAAAACCCGGCCTCACCCAGCCCAAGACCTGTGTCCCCACCGCCCCGCAGGCCAGAAGAGCTGTCGTTCCCAAAACCCCCTTATTGGGGTGGATCCCCCCGAAAGCCAGCATGAGTGTCAGCAGATAGATCCCCAGAGGAATGGCCCACAACAGGGGCACTGCCGCCACGTCGGTGGTCAACAAGGTGGTGACCGCCACCAACAGGCCCGCCGGCAAAAAAGCCAGACCCGCCCAGCGCCAACGCTCTCGCCAGGAAACAGTCAAATCCCCCGGAGCAGCGCCGGATCCCTGGGAATCTGCCCCGCGTTCTTGTTGCTCCGCAACGCTGTTGCGACTGAGCAGCAGACCCACCCCGCTTAGCAGCACCAGGGCTGCCACCAGCGCGTAGGATCCCGTCCACAGGAGAGTTTGCCAAGCCAAAGACAGACGAGGCTCCAACACCAGCGGGTACCCCAGCAGCCCGCCCAAGCTGCCGGCATTGCTGGCCACATAGAGAAAATAGGGATCCAAAGCCTCCCGTTGCCCCGCGACCCCTCTTGCCGCCAACCCCCGTTGCAGCAACGGCGTCGTCGCCGACAGGAGAAACAGCGGCACCCCAGCTCCCAAAGTCAAGTTTGCCAACAGAGCGAGAGGGGGCCACCATCCTTCCGGTTGGCCGGGGATCCCCAGCTGAAAGGGCAGAAGCCTCAGCCCGACCAGCAGCAAGATCCCGTGGATCAGCACCCCCATCCTGGGATTGAGGCCGCGCCCCAGCCGGTCTGCCCACAGGTAGCCCAAAAGCAGGGTGGCCTGAAAAAAGGCCAGGCAGGTATTCCACACCAGGGGGGATCCCCCCCACAGCGGCAGCAGCAACTTGCCCACCAACAACTGTCCCCAGAAGAGGCAAAAAGCGCTACCAAACAAGCTGAGGCCAACTAGCCAAACCAAAGCCGACCCACCGCAAAACCCTCAACTGCCAGTATTCCCCACTTTCTCCCGGAAGCTTGAGATGGGATGTTGTAGCCGCTTGGTGGTGCCCCTTGGGATCACCCAACTCAGAGGAAGGCCGATCCTTGTTCCTCGATTCAAGTGCGCCAACGGGTGGAAGGGGGCCACCCTCCGCCAGTACTCTCAGTTGCCCCGATCACAAGGACTTTGTCCCGCTGTCGCGAACGGTTAGGATCGCAACGCTGACTCAAACCTACACTGCACCCCCATGTTGCCATGCAGCGCCAACGCGAACACAGAGCATCGCTGGCTCTGGCGTGACCAGCCCATTCGCTACCAACAGTCGGGATCCACAGGCCCAGCCGTGTTGCTCATCCATGGCTTTGGGGCCAGCAGCGACCATTGGCGGAAAAATTTGCCGGAGCTGGGGCAGCACTGTCAGGTGTATGCGATTGATTTGTTGGGGTTTGGGGGATCCGCCAAGCCTCTGCCGGGATCCCCTTTGCCCTACACCTTCGAGACCTGGGGATCCCTGGTGGCAGACTTTGTCCGAGAGGTGGTGGGCCAGCCAGTCTATCTGGTGGGCAACTCGATTGGCTGCATTGTGGCTTTGCAGGCGGCGGTTCTGGATCCAGCCCAGGTTTTAGGGGTAGCGATGTTGGATCCCTCGCTGCGGCTATTGCACGAGCGGAAACGGGGCCAGGTCTCCTGGCTGCGCCGCCAGTTTACCCCTTTGCTGCAATCCCTGCTGGGGTGGCCCCCCTTTGGTCGTTTCTTCTTTGCTCAGGTGGCCCAGGCTAGGGCCATTCGCAATATCCTCCTCCAAGCCTACGGGCGCAAAGAAGCGGTTACCGAGGAGCTGATCCAGCTTTTGCTCAAACCCGCTTTGGAGCCGGGGGCGGCAGAGGTCTTTTTGGCCTTTGTGCGCTACTCTCAGGGGCCTTTGGCTGAAGATCTCTTGCCTCAGCTCACCTGTCCCGTCTTGATCTTGTGGGGGGAAGCGGATCCCTGGGAACCCATTGCTCTGGGGCGGGCCCTGGCACAGTTTCCTTGCGTGGTGGGGTTCATCCCGTTGCCGGGGGTTGGCCATTGCCCCCAGGATGAAGCCCCCGAGCTGGTCAACCCGCTGCTTTTGGATTGGATCCGGGATCCCACCAAAAAACCTGAAAAAGGAGTTCGTTCCGCCGGGATCCCCTCACCCCCCCTGCAAGAGGAGAGCTAGGAAGTGGCGCAGCAGGAGCTTCCCCGTGCTGGGGAATGGCATGGGCTGCCCTTGGAATCCTCGTACCTACGCCCGACCGAGGTGCTCCAGTCGATCCAGGTTGGGGCCGCTCAGCCGGAATGCCTGGCCAAACCCCTGGATGAAGCTGCCAGCTTTGGGGATGATCTGACAGAAGTGAAAATCCGCCAAGCCCAGGATCATCTCGGCAATCTCGTACTTGGCGCGGTAGAGGGCTTCAAACCCCTGCGCCTGCGCCTCCTCGCGGCTGAGAAACTGGGCTTCTCCGCTCACCATCACCCGCGACAGGGCATGGTTACTGCGGGGATCCCCTGGGGTGGGCGGCTCGTGGATGAGCAGGCTGGCACGGGGATCTGCCCGCAAAGCCTGGGTGTGGCCAGAAAGATCGCTGATGACAATGGCAAAGCGCAAGGGATCCCGCTGCACCACAAAAGGCACCAACGACACCGCCGGGGATCCCTGCTCCAGCACCGCCAAGCTGGCCACCGGCTGGCCATCCAGCAGCATATTTAACTGTTCCAGCACCGACATGGTTGTCCTCCAGTCCCCTTGCTATTATCAGCTCCCCTGTACTGGGACAAGAGCCACAACCCTGCTTACAGGCTGTTCCTGGCCTGGTTGAACTCTGCCCGGCAGCTCGGAACATTGGGCGTCAACAACGTTGTAAATAAAACTTTACAATCCTATGCAAAGCGAGCTACGCTGGTGAAGAAAGCACAAGGAGAACCCTATGACCCGATATCGCTCCGTTGTCGTCGAAGAAGGTGGTCGGCTGAACAACTACGCCATCGAGCCGGAAATGTATGTGGACAGCACCCCCCGCGTGGGCTTCACCGAATATGCAGAGCGCTTGAACGGGCGTTTGGCAATGATCGGCTTTGTTGCCCTGATCCTGTTTGAAGCTCTGTCCGGTACCACCCTGCTCGGCTGGCTGCAATCCCTGGGCCGATAAGCCAAAGAACGCTTCCTAGGAAGAGGGCTGTCTCTAATCGCCGATTGACTGTTCGCGATAGTGGGACGGAGTCCTCACTTTGTTGCACAATTCTCTACAACCTGATGTGCAAACGCTAGGCAGTTGTGCGAGTGTGCAGGGAGCGGGTGGTTAGGTTTATGTTTCTAGACCCCAGCTACCGTTTGAAATGTACCCCAAGCTCTGGGGGAAGTGACATACTCCCATCACTGACCCTACGGGTACAGTGTAGGCTTCTCGCTTCATTGGGGAGCCTACGCAAGAACCCTCTGCGAGCAGACACGGGATGTCCCACCGCGTAGCTGCACCAGATTCCGGCAAAAGCCGTTTTGTGCAACTACTCTCACCATACACCATGTGGGGGTATCTGTATCCCGACACTGACGCTACGGGTACAGTGCGGGGCTTAGCTAACCCCACACCCCGACAAGCTAACGCCTGTGGAGACTCCTCTGGCGGGGTGGTAGGTCTAAAACCTACCGCTAGTCAAGGGTTGCTGAAGCAGGAAGAAAGCAACAGCGCTGAGCAAAAATCTGTTCTGTTCAGTGCTGTGTAGGTTTTTCAGAGCGGCATCTCCCAGTGCAGCTCGACGTGGGTGTGGCCTTCCGGGGTGCGGGTGCGATGCCAGGATCCCTTGGGTAGATAGCGGGCGATGGTGTTCATGGCCTTGCTGCCGTAGCCGCCGCTGAGGCCGGGAGCGTACTCGATACCATCGTTGACCACGGAAAGGCAGCAGTGGCGCTCCGTTTGGGCCAGCGACACTCTGACAAAGGAAGCATTGCCTTTGGGGGGTTGTACATGGGCGATGACATTGCCGATGGCCTCCCGCAAAAAGCGCAAGATGTCTTCTCGCTGATCAAACCACTCACCGGTGTTGGGCTCCTGCAGCGGTTGCAGTTGCCGCTCTACAGATAGCGTTAGGCTGCCCGATTGGATCAGTTCATCCAGATAGATCTCGATGCCGCGATGCAACCCCTCTCGCAAGCTGGGGGAGATGCGCAGCTTGGCGGCTAGGGTGCGCACATCGTTGAGCTGATTCCGGATCCCGCGTCCGATCCTCTCCAGTTGTTCGAGCAGGTGATCGTAGACGGCGGGGTCGGGCGACCTGCCTTGCTGCTGCTGCCATTGCAAGCTCTCCAAGTCGTCCATCACCACCTTCAACTCCTGCAGCTCCCGATCGTGAATGTCGGTGGCTACCCGGTAAAGCAACTTGCGGGCTTGGTCGATAGCTGCCTCCTGTTCGGCCCGACGCAGACGCTCCAATTCCTGCTGTTGGGCCAAGAGCCGCTCCTGATTCTCCACAATGATCAAAGTGAGCAGCAGGCTTACCCCCGTTAGCCCACTGGCCAAGGCTGGCAAGACGAGAGGCCAAACCCAACGCCACAGCAGAAACTGGGCCACAGCCCACCCTTCGTAAACGGCAAGCCCTACCATGGGTCGCAGGAGAAACTGCTGTTGCTTCCAGCCCCAATGGCTCAAAAGTGCTCCGCACCGCTGACGCGAACGTAGGGGGGGACGATAAAGCACCAAAAGCAGTCCCGTTCCCACTCCCAGCAGCAAAACCACCGCAGCCGCCACCCCCTCTGGCACAGATTGGTAGACCTCTCCGGTGAGCAGGCTGGAGAGGACTTGCGCCTGCAACTCCACCGCCGCAATCTGGGATCCATCCGCAGTCCGCACCGGGAAGGTCTCTGGATAGCCGCCCACAAAGCCCACCAGGACAATTTTGTCCCGCAGTTGGTCGGCAACTTCGGGGTCAAGGGGAGGGATCCCTTCTTGGCCGCGGCAGGCTTGGCTGGGGTTGATCATCGGGGCAACAGACCCGGATCCTGCCTGGAGAACAGCTGGAGGGCAAACCCGTTCGATGGGGATGATGGGGATCCCGTGCTGGGAGCCGAGGGGGTTGAATTGAATCGGCTGCAAACCCCGTTCTCGAAACCAGCGGCTGGCCCGCTCCGGGTCGTATTTGGCAAAAGCCAGAGCCTCGACCGAGGCGAACATCTGCTCCTCTTGGCTGTCGCGGCGCAGGTAGAGCCCCCGCAGCTGGGCCTGGCGCAGGATCCCGGCCCTATCCACCCGATATTGCACCACCCCCTGCACATGCTCTGGCGGCACCAGGTACTCCAGCCGCAGAGAAGAGAAGGGCAGAAAATGGTTGTAGATGTTAATCTCGGAGCGGCCAAAGCTCTCGCTGCTGCGGGTGGCCAAGACCAAGCGATCTGGGTAGCGCTGTACCACCTGACGTAGAGGGGCATCTAAGTTCTCGTTGCCCAGGTTTTGAGGTACCACAAAGCTGCTGGGCAGGTTTAGCACCACCACCCTGGCCTCAGCTTCTTCCAGTAGACGCAACGTCAGGCCGGCGTAGTTGGCCCGTTCCAGAAGGAAGTCAACTTGATGTTGGCCAAGGTGCTCTGCACCACTGGTGCGGCCATTGCTTTCCCCCTGTCCGCTGTTCCCGTTAGCGGGAACGTGCTCCGCACCGCTGTCGCGATCGAGTCCTATACGACCATCAATGCCGACGATCACCACCTCGGGAGAAGGCTGCTGAGGGCCACGCCAAGCGTACAGCCACTCCTGGGCGTCGCTCTCCATCCGCACCAACAAAGGATGCTGAGCAGAAAGGTTAAGCAGAGCAGCCCAACCCAAGCCCCAAGCCAACGCCCAGCCCAGCCGCCGCCGGGAGGGGGATGGTCGAGCCGGAGAAGTAGGGCTTTGGCCAGCGAGCAAGTGGGGGATAGAATCCGGCATACTGCAAAGTGCTCCGCAACCCCGACGCGAACGGCACTGCAGACGCGGAGCTAGTTGCCATTCTGGCAGCTGCCGAGGCCCCCGTTGCTGGGGGAAAACCGCAGCCTCAGTGGTGATGGTTGCGCACCCGCGCTGCTTCCTCAGGGCTAATGCCGAGGCGAGTGAGGTTGATACGGCCTTTGTGATCGATGCTGCGCACCTTGACCACCACCTCATCTTCCACAGCCACCTCGTCTTCCACCCTGCCGACGCGGTACTCCGCCAGTTGCGAAATGTGGATCATGCCTTCTTTGCCGGGCAAAAACTCCACAAAAGCGCCGATGGGGATGATGCGGGTCACCTTGCCCAAATACACCTGCCCCTCTTCCACCCGCCGCACCAGATTTTCGATCATCTCCCGAGCGGCTTCGGCTTGCCCCCCCACCGAGGAAGACACGGTGATCGTGCCATCGTCGCTGATGTCCACCTTGGCCCCCGTCGCTTCGGTGATGCCGCGCACCGTCTTGCCGCCAGGGCCGATAATCTTGCCGATATCCTCCGGATCCACCTTGAACGTGAGCAGACGGGGAGCTGTTTTGGCCAACTGGGGTCGAGGGGCGGCAATGGTCTCCAGCATCTTGTCGAGGATGAACTCGCGCCCGGCCTTGGCTTGCCGAATGGCCTGCTCCACCACGTCAACGGTGATGCCGGTGATTTTCATGTCCATTTGCAAAGCAGTGATCCCCGCCCGCGTACCGGCCACCTTGAAGTCCATGTCCCCCAGAAAGTCCTCGATCCCCTGGATGTCGGTGAGGATGCGCACCTCATCCCCCTCCTTAATAAGGCCCATGGCCACCCCGCTGACCGGCGCTTTGATCGGCACCCCGGCATCCATCAGAGAAAGGGTAGAGCCACAGACGGATCCCATCGAGGTGGAGCCGTTGGAGGAGAGCACTTCCGAGACCACCCTCACCACATAGGGAAACTCCTCTTCCTTGGGCAGCACCGGCACCAAGGCCCGCTCCGCCAGCGCCCCATGACCAATCTCCCGCCGCCCCGGGGAGCGTGAAGGCCGCGTTTCTCCCACTGAAAAGCCCGGAAAATTGTAGTGGTGCATGTAGCGCTTCTCATCCACCGGGTGCAAGTCGTCCAGCTCCTGGGCATCGCCGGGGGTGCCGAGGGTGGTAATGGAAAGGACTTGGGTGAGGCCGCGATTGAACAGGGCACTGCCGTGCACCCTTGGGATCAAACCCACCCGGCAAGAGACCGGTCGCACCTCGTCCAGCTTGCGCCCATCCACCCGCACCCCCTCTTGCAGGATCTGCTGGCGCATCAGCTTCTTGAGCAGAGCCTTGAACTGATTGTCCAACTCCTTGGGATTTTCCAGAAGATAGAGCCGCAAGGGATCCCCCTCTGGCCGTTCCTGGATTTGGGCCTCCAGCTTGGCCTTGAGCTCCTCCAGTTGCTGTTCCCGGCTGGTCTTGTCCAAAAACTGCCTGAGAATGGAGCGAATGCCCTCCTGAGCCTGCTCTTCTACAAAGGCAATCAGCTCCTCGTTTTTGGGGGGAGGGGGCAGCTCTACCGGGGTGATGTTGAGATCCGCCAGGACTTGCTGTTGGGCTTTGAGCAGCTCCTGGATGGCCTCAAAACCAAACTCGATGGCCTCCACCACATCCTTTTCCGGCAGTTGGTTGGCCCCGGCTTCCACCATGATCACGCCATCGGCACAGCCGGCCACCACCAAATCCAGATCGCCTGCCTCAATTTCGGCATAAGTGGGGTTGAGGATAAATTCATCCTTGACCAAGCCCACCCGCACCGCCGCCACGGGGCCGTTGAAGGGGATGCGAGCACCGTGAATGGCCAACGAGGCTCCCAAAATACACAACACATCGGGCGGCACCGTATCGTCCACCGAGAGGGTGGTGGCCACCACCTGCACATCATCCCGCAGCCATTCCGGGAACAACGGACGAATGGGTCGGTCTATTAAGCGAGAGATCAAAGTGGCCCGTTCCGGTGGCCGGCCTTCTCGCCGCAGATATCCCCCTGGGATCCGCCCCGCTGCGTAGAGGCGCTCTTCGTAATCGACCAACAAGGGCATAAAATCAACGCCAGGCCGGCCTGGCTGCCGTGTGGCGGTAACCAAAATCGAGGTTTCGCCCGAAGTCAGCCAAACCCCACACCCTGCCTGGGGGGCCATCAGCCCAATATTGATGTCAATTTCCCGCCCATAAAAGGAAATCGACCGAGTGTATTCTGCCATGTAACGCTTCGCCTTCTTTTTTTCTTGCCGCTATCGTAGCATTCTCCTTTTGCTCCTTTTCAGCCCCCGCTGACCGGAGGGATCAGAACGACTTCGTCTCCCGCCGATAGGGGAGTGTCGGCAGCTACAAAATTGAGGTTGAGACCGAAGCGCGTTTGGGAGCGCCAAGGAGCCAAGCTGGGGTAGCGCTGGATCAGTTGATCGCACAGCTGCCCGACGGTGGTACCAGGGCTCACCTGCAGGCGCATCTCGGTTTGTCCGATTACTTCTTGATAGACGGCAAAGAGCTTCAGCGTGATGGGAAAAAGCTCATCGGAGGGCAAATTTTGGGCAGCAGCCATCGGTAGCGCTCCCACCTGCTTTGGACGGTCTTGTAAACTATCTTGGGCAAGCTTGGGCCTGGCCGTCCACCAGAATCCTCTGCCCATCTCCTACTCATCAGGGATCCCTACAGCCACAGAAAAATCGGCTCCGGGGAAAAGATGCCGTCTTTCAGATTCCAGTGAACTGTTCTTCTGGCTCTGGCCGGGGATCCGGGGCAAGGCTAGGGTAGGCCAAAAGCTTGCTTGGCAGCCAACCGGTTTCTGTGCTGATGCTAGAGCCACTGACCCCCTCCCAAATCAGGGCCTACTTGGATCGGATTGGCTACGTTGGCCCCACCCAGCCCACCCTGCAAACCCTCCGCCAGATCCACCGAGCCCACCTGCTGTGGGTGCCGTTTGAAAATCTGGACATTCATCGGGGTCGCGCCATTTGCCTGGAGCGGGATTTCTTGTTCCAAAAAATCGTCCGAGAGCGGCGGGGCGGCTTTTGCTTTGAGCTGAACAGCCTGCTGGCCGCTGCCTTGCAGGGAATGGGGTTTTCGGTACACCTACTCTCAGGACAGGTGAGCCGGTCGGAGTTCGATGTCCGCTTTGGGCCTGAGTGCGACCACTTGGCTGTGCAGGTGAACATTGGCGATACAGCCTGGCTGGCAGATGTGGGGTATGGGGAGGCCTTTCGCGAGCCGTTGCGGCTGGGGGATCCCGGGATTCAAGCCCAGGCTGAAGGACGCTACCGCCTCACCCCTTGGCCAGGGGATCCCACTGCTTGCCGTTATTGGCTCATTCAGCGGGAACAGCCGGATCGCACCTGGAAAACTCTGTTTCTTCTGGATCGGATCCCACGCTCCCTGCAGGAGTTCGAGCCGATGTGCCACTTTCACCAAACTTCGCCAGAATCGATGTTTACTCGGCTGCGCCTTTGCACCCTGGCCACTCCGACCGGACGGGTCACCCTCACCGCCCGCGCCAATGGCTCTTTTAAGTGGATCGAGACCACCCCAGAAGGCCGCTGGGAACGCCCTCTCAGGGATGAGAAAGAGTATGAACAACTGCTCGCCTGCGCCTTCGGGATCTGCCTTCCCCCATCTCCTGCCGCCGCTGGGGATCCCAGGGGAAAGGTTGCAAGACCCAAGCCCAATGACGTCTCAACAGAGCCCACCCAAATCTTCCCCAAACAAGGCTAGAACCCCTGCCAGTTAATGTCCCAGTTAATGTCAGAATAATGAGGTAGTGTTTCGTTATCCCAGTAACCGTTATGGATGCTGCCGCGGTCGCCGGGTTTGATGGCCAAGCTTTGGATCATGTACTCATTTTCGACACCACCCTGCGAGACGGGGAGCAGTGCCCCGGCGCCACCCTCAACACCGAAGAAAAGCTGGCCATTGCCCGGCAGTTGGCCCGGCTGGGCGTCGATATCATCGAAGCGGGATTTGCCTATGCCAGCCCCGGTGACTTCGAGGCTGTGCAGAAGGTGGCCGAGCAGGTGGGAACGCCCGATGGCCCCGTGATTTGCAGCCTGGCCCGCGCCCTCAAGCCGGACATTGAGGCAGCCGCTGCAGCCCTAAAGCCCGCTGCCAAGCCCCGCATCCACACCTTCATCTCCACCTCCGACATTCACCTGAAGTATCAGTTGCGCAAAACCCGCGCCGAAGTGCTGCAAATTGCCGAGGAGATGGTGGCCTACGCCAAGTCCTTCGTGGAGGATGTGGAGTTTTCCATGATGGATGCCACCCGCTCTGACCCAGAGTTCCTATACCAGGTCATCGAGGCGGCCATTCGGGCGGGGGCCAAAACCATCAACATCCCCGATACCGTCGGCTACGTCATGCCGGAGGAGTTCGGCCAACTGATCAAGGGCATCCGCGAGAACGTGCCCAACATCAAGCAAGCGATCCTTTCTGTGCACGGCCACGACGATCTGGGCGTCTCGGTGGCCAACTTCTTGGAAGCGATTAAGCAGGGCGCCCGTCAGGTGGAAGTGACGGTCAACGGCATTGGTGAGCGGGCCGGCAACACAGCCCTGGAAGAGTTGGTGATGGCCCTGCATGTGCGGCGCAGCTACTTCAACCCCTACTTCGGCCTGCCGGTGGACTCCGAGAAGCCCCTCACCCACATCAAAACTCAGGAGATCTATCGCACCTCGCGCCTCGTCTCCAACCTCACTGGCATGTTGGTGCAGCCCAACAAGGCTATCGTCGGCTCCAACGCCTTTGCCCACGAATCTGGCATCCACCAGGACGGCATGTTGAAGAACCGCCAGACCTATGAGATCATGGATGCCCAGACCATCGGCCTGCAATCGAGCACCTTGGTGTTGGGCAAGCACTCGGGCCGCAACGCCTTTCGCACCCGCCTCAAAGAACTGGGGTTCGAGCTGTCGGAGCAGGATCTGAACAAGGCCTTCTTGCGCTTCAAAGAGCTGGCTGACAAGAAAAAAGAAATCTCCGACCTGGATCTGGAAGCGATTGTTAACGACGAAACTCGCCCGGTGCCCGAACTCTACCGCCTGGAGCATGTCCAAGTGGTGTGTGGCAATCGAGAGGCTCCCACTGCCACGGTGCGCCTGGTAACCCCGGAAGGGGAAGAGCGGGTGGACGCTGCCGTGGGCACAGGCCCGGTGGATGCGGTGTACAAGGCCATCAACCGCATTGTCAATATCCCCAACAAGTTAATCGAGTTTTCCGTCCAATCGGTTACCGCTGGCATCGACGCCATTGGGGAAGTCACCATCCGCCTGCGCCACGAAGACCGCATCTTTTCCGGCCATGCCGCCAACACCGACATCATCGTCGCTTCGGCCCAAGCCTACATGAATGCCCTCAACAAGCTCTACTCTGCGCTGCACGCGGCACGCTCGACGGCTGACCAGCGCGAGGCTGCTGCCCAGAAGATCTGAGGGAAGGGTTAGGGAATCCCAGTCGTTTCCAACAAAGCTGGGATCCTTCGCTGCTGACCCTCACCCCCAGCCCCTCTCCTCTTGGGGAAGAAGGGAGCCCACGCTCAACCTAACCCTGTTGCAAATGACCCTATGGGCTGGCCGAAGGGATCCCATCCGCAAACACCCGCCCGATCACTTCCTCGATGGGCGGGTCGGTTACCGTTAGATCCAGCACATCCAGCTCTGCCAAGAGCTTGGCCACCGTTTGGGTGAGCTGCTCCCGCTGCACCCACAGCCGCGCCTCACAGCCGCCGGCCTCTCCATCCGTGCGCACCTCTCCATAGAGCTGCAGTTGAGCCACAGGGCAAGGGCGAGCCAATTTCAACCTCACCTCTCGGTAGGGGGCAAAGCGCTCCAGCAATGCCTCGAGGTCGCCATCGTACATGAGCTGCCCCGCGTTGATGACCAGCACCCGTTGGCACAGCGCAGTAATATCGGCCATGTAATGGCTGGTCAACAGCACCGTTGCTCCATAGCGGCGGTTGTAATCCCGCAGAAATTGCCGCACGCCGGCCTGGGCGTTGACATCCAACCCCAAGGTGGGCTCGTCCAAAAACAAGATCTGCGGGCGGTGCAACAGAGCCGCCAACAGCTCCGCCTTCATCCGCTCCCCCAAGGAAAGCTTGCGCACTGGTTGCTTCAGCTTGCTTTCTAGGTCGAGCAGCTCCGCCAGCTCCCCCACCCGCTCCCGAAACTCCTTCTCAGGGATCTCGTAAACGGCAGCGTTGATGCGCAAAGAGTCCATTGCCGGCAGATCCCAAATGAGCTGCTGCTTCTGCCCCATCACCAGGGTGATCTGCCGCAAAAACGCCGGCTCCCGGCGGTAGGGCACATGGCCGACCACCTGCACCGTGCCGCCGGACGGATAGATCAAACCAGTCAACATCTTGAGGGTAGTGGTCTTGCCCGCCCCGTTGGGCCCCAAAAATCCCACCATCTCCCCCGGCTGAACTTGAAAGCTCACGGACTGCACCGCCGGGATGTGGCGATAGGTGCGGCGAAAAAAGTGGCGCAGGGTGCCAACCACTCCGGGATCCTTGACGGCCACTGGATAAACTTTGCTCAGGTTGTGGGCGGCAATGATTGGCTCCAACCGGGTCGGCACATCAGTTGACATCTGTCCTTACCCCCACGAAATAGCCAGACCCGCTACCCCAACCCCAAGAACAGAGCTTCCAGAGCTGGGCATACCGGATCTGCAGAGGGCTATTTCTCAGTATCCGAGGGAAAGCAACGAACGAATAGGGGAACTACAGCAGTCCTACGTCCATCCCGGGCTTACCCGTGGCCAGCTCCACCTTCAGGATGCGGCCACCCGATTTCTGGATGCGCTGCTGTTCCCGAAACCAGTTCTCATAGGGCACCAGCTTGGTGAAGTAGGTATTTTGCAGCTCCCGCTGGGTGCGAATTCGGGTTTGGCTGGGCACACAGGCCGTGATCTTGAACATGCGCATGATATGGGATCCCCGCTCAACAACAAAATGGGCTATCTTGACCAGCAAAACAGGCGACTCACCCCAGAAAGCTCGCGTACTTCAGCTAGCACACCAGATCCCTGTGGCAAATCGCCCGCCGTGCTCGTTGAAGAATGCACCTCCCCTGAGGCAATGACGCCGGGAGTTAGCTCAGGCCAGAGCAGATGTAATCGAAGTACACCCCCATTTCCTTGCCGGCCTCAGCACCCACCAGAGCAGCAGTTACCTCTTTCATGGCTTGGATGGCCTGGATGGTTGCCCCAATGGGCACTCCCAGGGAATTGTAGGTCTCCTTGAGCCCGTTCAGCACCCGCTCGTCCAGAATGGAGGGATCCCCGGCCAGCATGGCGTAGGTGGCGTAGCGCAGGTAGTAGTCCATGTCGCGGATGCAGGCAGCATAGCGACGGGTGGTGTACATGTTGCCGCCAGGACGGGTGAGATCAGAGTACAGCAACGCCTTGGCAGCAGCATCCTTGACGATGGTGGAGGCATTGGCCGCGATGGTGGCAGCCGCCCGCACCCGCAGCTCGCCTGTGGCGAAGAAGGCTTTCAACTTCTCCATGGCCGAGCTGTCCAGATACTTGCCTTGAACATCGTAGCTGTTGATTACAGCAGTAATTGCGTCTTGCATGATGAGCTTCCTAAATCCAAATCGACGAACAGCAAAGGGTTGTGCGGCAAAAACAATGAGGGATTAGCTCATTGCCCCCACCACAAAGTCGAAGTAGTAGCCGGCTTCAGCCGCATCGTCAGGAGAGAGCAGACCCATGGCCACCTGCTTCATTTGACGAATGCTCTCGGCCACCGCCGGAATGGGTGTGCCCAAAGAGTTGTACATCTCGCGAACACCCACCAGGCCGATCTCTTCGATTGGGGTGACATCGCCGGCAATGATGCCGTAAGTGATCAGGCGCAGGTAGTAGTCCATATCCCGCAGGCAAGTCGCCGTCATCTCTTCCCCGTAGGCATTGCCCCCCGGAGAAACAATGTCGGGGCGCTTCTGGAAGAGTTGGTCGGCAGCTTGTTTGACGATGCGCTCACGAGACTCGGTTAAGACTTGAGCAATGCGCAACCGCTTCTCGCCCGAGGTGACAAAGGACTTGATCCGATCCAGTTCCCCCGGGCTGAGGTAGCGGGCCTCCGCGTCCGCGTTCACAATCGATTTCGTAACAACACTCATGGATATCCATCCTCAAGTCGATTTTTTAAAGAGTATGACGAGCATACCCGCAAGCTATTTTCCGATATGCTTGCCGTCTGCCATCTCAGATCTTCACACTTCTTAAAATCTCTCCCAGAAAAGGG
>NZ_JANSIG010000047.1:16366-23284 GCF_047461975.1 Synechococcus sp. R55.3
CGCAAGCTATTTTCCGATATGCTTGCCGTCTGCCATCTCAGATCTTCACACTTCTTAAAATCTCTCCCAGAAAAGGGCCGTCCCGCTGGCGCGACCAGTGTTGCGTAGGTCTTTCAGAGCGGACAGTCTCATTCCCGCCCCGACAGGGCAGTTCCCTCCCCAAAGTCCGGCAAGAGAGGGGCTACAATCTCACTTAGACTCACTTAGAATGAAGGCTGAGTCGCCAGGGGATCCCTGCAGGCTTGACTTAAGACATGCGTTGAGGTTGCGATGACGGATGCCTCTGGGTCAGAACGATTGAAGCGAGCGAAAAGCATTTCTGAGGGTACGCCCTCATCTCTTCCGGATCACCTGATCCGGGCCACGGCGGCAGAAGGCAAAATTCGGGTGGTGGGCTTGGTGTCTACCCAGGCGGTACAAGAGGCACGGGAACGGCACAAGCTGTCCTATGTCGCGACGGTGGCTCTGGGGCGGGCCATGAGTGCAGCCCTGTTGCTAGCGGCCAACCTGAAGCGGCGCCAGGCGCGGATTAACCTGCAACTGAAAGGAAATGGCCCCTTGGGCAACATCTGGGTAGATGCCGGCTTGGATGGCACGGTACGCGGGTATGTGAGCAACCCCGCCATTGAGCTTCCCCTCACTGCCGAGAGCAAGTTGGATGTAGGCCAAGCCGTTGGGCGCTATGGCTACCTACACGTGCTGCGGGATCTGGGGTACGGCCAGCCCTACACCAGCGCGGTGGAGCTGGTTTCGGGAGAGGTGGGAGACGATATCACCTACTACCTCTCCTCCTCAGAGCAGATTCCCTCGGCAGTCCTTCTGGGGGTAAACCTTGACTCGCAGCGGGTACGTGCCGCCGGTGGGGTGTTGTTGCAACTGATGCCAGGGGCGCCGGCCAGTCTGATTCCGGAGATGGAGGCCCGTTTGGCCAAAGTGGAAGAGTTTAGCCCGATGTTGGCTTGCGGCGGCGGCTTGCGGGAGCTGTTGCAACTTTGCCTGGGCGACCTGGATCTGAAAATTGCGCCGGAAATGCGCACCATCCGCTTCTACTGCAAGTGCAATTCCGACCGGGTGAAGGGGGCTCTGCGCATGTTGGGGCGGGACGAATTGCTCGATATGATCCACACCGATAAGGGGGCAGAGGCAGTTTGCCACTTTTGCAACGAGGTTTATCGCATCTCAGAGGATGAGCTGCGCTCGATTGTGGCGGAGATGTCGGCCACCCCCTAATGGCAAAATGATGGCCAACTACGGGATCCTCATTGCTTTCTGACACCTCTCGATGTTGTCTGAGCCCCCGGTTGAGTTGGTTGAATTATCGGTTGTTGTCCCCTGCAAAAATGAGGCGGATAACCTGGAACACCTGTTCGAACGCCTGCAACTTACCTTGGAGCCGCTGGGGATCCCCTACGAGATCATTTGTGTCAACGATGGCAGCCAAGACGACACACTGGAAAAGCTGATCGCCTTTCACCATCAGGATCCCCGTATCAAAGTGGTGAACCTTTCCCGTTGCTATGGCAAGGAGATCGCCCTTACTGCCGGCCTCGATCACGCCTCTGGCAACGCTGTCGTTCCCATCGATGCCGACTTGCAAGATCCGCCGGAGCTGATCCCGGAGATGCTGCAGCAGTGGCGGCAGGGCTATCAGGTGGTTTATGCGGTGCGCCGCAGCCGCCGCGGGGAGAGCTGGCTAAAACGCTTTACAGCCAACGGCTTCTATTGGTTGATTGATCAACTCAGCCAGGTGCGGATCCCGCGCAATACGGGGGATTTTCGACTGCTGGATCGGCAGGTGGTGGAGGCAGTTAAACAGCTGCGAGAGCGCACCCGCTTTATGAAAGGGATCTTTGCCTGGGTGGGCTACCGGCAAACGGCCATTTTTTACGATCGCGCCCCCCGCTTTCGCGGCAAAACCCAGTGGAACTACTGGCGGCTGTGGAACCTAGCCATAGAAGGCATCACCTCTTTTAGCTCTTGGCCGTTGCGGGTGTGGAGCTACATAGGGTTGGCGATCTCGGTTCCAGCCTTTTTGTATGGCCTTTTTCTCATCATCCGCACCTTGCTCTTTGGCTCCGATGTACCTGGCTATGCCTCTTTAGCGGTGATGATCTTGTTTTTGGGCGGGATCCAGCTGATCAGCTTGGGCGTGATTGGCGAGTATTTAGGCCGCGTTTTTGAAGAAGTGAAAGGCCGCCCCCTCTACCTGGTCGATGGCACCTTTGGGTTTGAGACCCCACGACCTTCCCCTGCCCTAGATTCAGTACCTACGCAAAAGCTAGGATGAAAAGTCATCTTTCAGAGTTTTGGATCCCGAGGCAACATAACTTTGGTACTCGCGTATAAAGATATCTTTCATCTCTTCTGGAGATAGCTGGATCCCTTGGATTTTGGCGCGGGCGATGGCCTTCATCAGCTCGATATAGGCCAGGCCCAGAGAGAGAGTGAGGGTGGCTGCCGTAGTGGATTGGATAGCGCTGCCTACAATCCCCGGGCCGGGAATCATCTTCAGCAAGTTGGACACAATCGTTCGCCCGATTGCTGTTGTAATTGTAGTGCCTGCCAAAGCGGCTATCAAAGAGTAGTAAAAAGAAGGGGAAGCCTCGAAGCCAAAAATAAAGCTGATATTGGCAATCATGCCTGCTTGGGCTGTAACCAACAGAGGGGCATCTGCAAAGGGAAGGGGTACTGCCCCGATAAACGCTGCACTGGCCACATAGCCTGATACGTACTTAAAGGCAGCCTCGGCTTTGAGATCCACCCGCAGCAATTGCTGGCGGATAAAGGCAAGGCGAGCCACTTCCGGCAAAAGCTCTAGCGTGCAGCCAATCAGGTGCTCCAGCCCGTGGGCAGGAATGGTAATTTGCCGGTTAATCGCCTTGTTGCGGGCCAAAACGGGAACAATGTAGCGGACAGGCAAATTTTGATGCTGCAAATACCGGAAAAACTCGCTCTCTTCAGGATTGGGATATTCCAAGCATTGGGTTAAGACCAAGATGACGGGAACGTCTTTGAGTTCCAACTCCTTTAGCCATTTGCGTTCAACTTCCTCCAACCGCTTCAGTTCGTGGTGGAGGCAGTACCAAACAACATGGATGTGATGTTCAGGATCCTTAAAGCGCAGCTCCTCGATAAGCTGGGAAACCTCCAGGCGAACTTGCTGATTCTGTTCACCGTCTAGTTCCATGCCAGGTGTATCGTAGATGGTGATTGGGCAACCTGGCTTGGAATACTGACGAATGTGGCGGGTGACGGGGCTGCCAACACCGGTACGGGCCAGCTCATCTCTAAACACTGCATTGACCAAGGTGCTCTTGCCCACCCCGCTTTTGCCAATGACCAGGATGTTGCAGTGGCCCAACTCTGTCTGCGCCTCTAGGAGGTCCTTCTGTAGTATCTGAGACACCGAATTCCAGAAAGACTTAAAGGCTTCTGGCTTCTCGAGAGATTCAGAAGCTTCTGGGATGCCTCGGGCACGGTCAACAATTTGGCGGGTTAGGTCAGTCAGTTTCTCTAAGAAGGATGGGCTTTTCTGAGACATGCTTCTTGCTTCTTCCCCTAAGGCCGATAGCCCCACAAAGGTAGTTCAGGGCGGATCCTACTGCCAAGTTTCTTCCGATACCGGAGACTGACCTAGCCAAGAGCCAATCTGTCCGCGCCCTGATCCCGCTCAGCGGGATCCGCAACAACGGGTTTATTGAGAGTTATTCACAAGAGTCATTTTCTGCACTATGCTAGATTTGGAGGCAAACACCCAGGGATCCCAGGCCCGTTGTGGCGGGCGCTCTAGGATTCACAGCTCCTTTTAACTTGTGCTGGAGAGTTTTATGTCCGAAACTTCAACCCTGCGCCAGTCTTTCAACAGCGTGCGCGACAATCCTGTCTTGCTTGGCACTGAGATAACCCAGCCGGTTTGCGAGGGGATGAACGCCCTGCTGGCCAGCTTCCAGGGGCTGTACTTGCAGTACCAGAAGCATCACTTCGTGGTAGAAGGCACTGAGTTCTATCCGCTGCACCAACTCTTCAAAGATCACTACGAGCAGGCGAGGGAGCATGTCCACGACCTGGGAGAACGCCTAGAAGGGCTGGGAGGTGTGCCGGTAGCCAGCTTTGCCACCTTGGCCCAGCTTTGCTGCTTTACCCCTGAGCCGGATGGAGCTTTTGGGGCGCGGCAAATGTTAATGAACGACCTGGCGGCAGAGCAGGCCATCATCGATCTGCTGCGGCGACAGGCAGCCCAGGCGGAGAGCCTTGGGGATCGGGCCACTCGCTACCTCTACGAGCAAATCCTGTTGAAAACAGAGGATCGCGCTTTCCATCTCCATCACTTCCTGGCCAACGATAGCCTGGTGTTTGGCTTGATGAACGGCAGAGTCTAGCCAGAGGGTCTACAGGTGGGCTTGAGCCTGCCTAGCTTCCGGCCTCTGGCTTTTTTTTGAAAGGCTATTGAGAATTTGTTTCATCTCTTCACTATTCTTTACTCTGAGGTGCTGATCCCGGCCATGAACCCCGTCTTTCTGGACTCTGAGCGCGGCTATCTCTTGAACATTCCTCTGGGCGAGCGCTGGCGCGTTGGTCGGCGGCTGATGGAATTGGGGATCCCGGCGATTTGTACAGGAGATGGTCGTCTGCGGGTGGAGGCGAGTACTCCATTGGCTGTTCTACAGGTGCGCAGTGTGATCCGTCAGCACACAGCGCGGCGACAGGAGTTATTGGATGGCCTAGAGGTTTGTTGGCAGCTCAACACAGAGGCTGGGGGTCAAGATGAGCAAGTTCCCTAAGCAAGGAATCCCGTTTGAGTCGGAGGGCCAGTTTTTGGGATTTCTTCCCGATAAGGATGGCAAGCTCAAGTACCTGCGTTGGCAGGCTGGGGCTGACATTTTTTCCGGCAAGATCCCCAAGTCTCTGCGCTCTGCCCTCTACCGCACCCTCAAACCTGGAGACACCGTGCAGATCTGTGGGGAGCGGGAGGTGGATCCGCACAAAGGGCGAGAGAAGTGGGTGCTTTACCGGGTGGTTCCCCTCGGAGAGAGGGCGGGGGGTTTGTCTTCGGCTTCTGGGGCTGAGGCAGCTTCCGAACCGGTTGCTCCAAACATCACAGATATCAAAGGAGATATCAAAGGTACAGACATCAAAGGTAAGGTGCTGGTCTGCCAGAAATCCGACTGTTATCGGCGTGGGGCCGGAGCGGTGATGCAAGCCCTGAACGCCCACTTGGCCGCCTACTCTGGTTCGATTTGCGTGCAGGGGGTGGGCTGCATGAAAGATTGCAAACGGGGCCCCCATGTGGTGTTTATGCCCGACAAGGCTCGTTATAGCGGCGTTTCCCCCCAGGGGATCCCGGCTTTGTTGGAGCGGCATTTTCCGCTTTCCTCGCCGCAACCCCAAGAGGTTGAAGCAGCAGCTTCTTCCTAACGCCCATGGGATCCCCACCGGCGAACAGCTCTGTGAGGTAGGCACAAAATCAAAGGGTGCAGCAGGAGTTTTCCGGCAAACCTAGGCGGAGCGAGATCCGGATTGCCGGGTGGTACAAAGGATCCCTCCTGTGTGATGCTACAGACAGAGGCAGGCTAGGGGAGGGAACAAACCTTGCGGGTGGGGATCATCGGCACCGGCTACGCAGCTCGCTCACGGGCCGAGGCCTTGCGCAAAGATGGGCAAGTGCAGATTGTCGCTGTTGCCGGTCGAGCTCCCGACCGGAGCGATGCTTTTGCCGCCGAGTTGGGGGCCGTCGCCTATTCGGACTGGTCTTCTCTGTTGGGCGAGCAGCGGCTGGATCTGGTTTTTGTCAGCACCATCAATCGGGATCATGCCGCCATTGCCCGTGCTGCTCTGGAGGCCGGGATCCACACCGTCGTGGAATATCCCCTTGCCTTGAGCGCTGCCGAAGCACGTTCTTTGGTGCAATTGGCAGCCGAGCGGCAGGTGCTGCTGCACGTCGAACACATTGAGCTGATCAGCGGCGTCCACCTGTTGCTGAAACGAGAGCTGGAAGGGCTGGGCAAGCTCTTTGCCGTCCGCTACATTACCCTCACCGCCGCCCACCCCGCCCCCGACCGCTGGACCTATCGGCCTGAGTTGTTTGGCTTCCCTCTCATAGGGGCTGTTTCTCGCATCCACCGCTTGGTGGACTTGTTGGGCAAGGTGGAACGGGTGAGCTGCCAACTGCGCTACGACGGGCCGGACCTGCCCCACCGCTACAGCAGTTGCTACTGCACAGCCCAACTGAGTTTTGCCAATGGGTTGCTGGCGGTGTTGACGTATGGCAAGGGGGAATCCCTGTGGTGTTCCCAACGGCTGTTGGAGTTTCACGGCCAACGGGGGGGCCTGTTGATCAACGGCGAAGAGGCAATGTTGTTGCGGCCCGGCAGCGCCCATTCTCTAGAGACGGGATCCCGCCACGGCCTCTTCGAGCAAGACACCCGCATGGTGCTGGATCACCTGCGCCACGGCAGACCCCTCTACATCAATACCGAAAACATGCTCCACGCCCTGGCAGTGGCCGAGGCAGCCGAGCGATCTGCCCAAACCCAGCAGGTGGTTCCCGTTCAGGATTGATCCCAGAGTCAAGACCCAATTAACCAACGGCTCCAGCCCCCGCAAACACGCTGCCGATGCGGCGCATCGCCTCTTCCACGTTGGCGCGGCTGTTGAAAGCTGACAGGCGCAGATAGCCCTCTCCGGCGCTGCCGAAGCCAGAGCCGGGGGTACCCACCACATGGCAGGTGTGCAACAGCTTGTCGAAAAACTCCCAACTGCTCAGCCCAGCGGGTGTTTTCACCCAGACGTAGGGGGCATTCACGCCGCCATAGACTTGGATCCCCACCTCGGCCAATTGCTCGCGAATGATGCGGGCATTTTCCAGGTAAAACTGCACCAGACCTCGCACCTGCGCCTGCCCCGCTTCGGAATAAACTG
>NZ_JANSIG010000048.1:0-23080 GCF_047461975.1 Synechococcus sp. R55.3
GTTTGGAAACAAACAGAATGCTATCGCTGCATAGTTGAACAGTGATGTTCAGCAGTGTTCAGCGTAAATGTATCAGCATCACCACCCAAGCTACAGAGAAGGGGTTTATCTTTCGCTGCCGGCTGCTCCAGCAAGATGGCTCTTTCGAGCCGGAGATTGGCGCCAAAGCCTACGGCTACTTTCAAAACGAGGCCGAGGCTATTCTGGCGGGCATGGTCTGGATCGACCGGCAGCAACTGCCAGATCACCTAGACGGTCTACTGTTTGACAATGAGGAGCCGGAAGGTTAGATAGGGGCTTCTTCTCGCACCAGCCGCTCCCAACCCAAGCCTTTGAGGGCAGCATTGCGCCGCAGCGGTCGGGTCACCAGCTCCAGCAGAGCCTGGGTGTTGCCGAAGCCGTGGATCTGGGCGAAGGTGAACTCCACCGACCACTTGGTGGTTATCCCCCGTGCCTCTAGGGGGTTGGCGTGGGCCATACCTGTGATCACCAGATCCGGCTGCAGGGCCTTGATGCGCTGGATTTGGTTGTAGTTATCCGGCTTTTCTACGATGGTGGGCTTGGGCACTCCCATCTCTTCGCAGGTGCGCTCCAAGAGGGCCAGCTCAGCCGCTTGGTAGCGTTTGTCCATGTAAGGGATCCCAATTTCCTGCACCGTCATGCCACAGCGCACCAGGAAACGGGCCAGCGAGATCTCCAGCAGGTTATCGCCCATGAAGAAAACGCTCTTGCCCCGCAGCAGCTCCCGATAATCCCGAACCTGGGGATGGTTCCACACTTCCGCTTCCCGCTCTGCCAAGCCTTGAGTTGGGATCCCTAGCTCGCGGGCAATGGCTTCTATCCAGGCGCGGGTGCCATCCGGCCCGATGGGAAAAGGAGCGGTGATGAGCTTAGCCTTTTTACGGCGTACCAGCGTGGTGGCTGTGCGGCTGAGGAAAGGATTCACCCCCACCACGTAGGTGCCCGGCTCGATGGCCGGCAGCTCCCCATAGCGTTTGGCCGGCAACCAGCCGGAGACGCGGATCCCGTGTTTCTTCAGCTCCAGGGTGAGTTGGGTAACCACCGGATCGGGCACCGAGCCGAAGATCACCAAGGGAGGATGCTTGTGGAAGCCTTCCTCCTCTTTCTTTGTTCCAGAGCGGAGCCCGTAAAAAAGCGCCTGGAGACCCCCGCGGGTTTCCTGCTCCTCTGCCCGCACCTGCTCTGGGCAGCGTTGAGCCATCGAGGCCAAAACCGTGTCTTCCCCTTGGGTAAAAGCGTAGTCGAGGCCATTGGCCCGTGCCACCACAATCGGGATCCCAATCTCCCCCTCCAGCTTCTGGGCTAGGCCCTCCAGGTCCATTTTGATGATCTCGGTGGTGCAGGTGCCGATCCAAACAATCACGCTGGGATTGCGATCTCGTTGAATTTGCAGGCACAGCCGCTTCAGCTCCTCATAGTCGTTGAGCTTGGCGCTAATATCCCCCTCTTCCAGCTCCGCCATGGCATAGCGGGGCTCGGCAAAGATCATCACCCCCATGGCGTTTTGCAGAAAGTAGCCACAGGTTTTGGTGCCGATGACCAAAAAGAAGCTGTCTTCAATTTTTTGATAAAGCCAAGCTACACAACTAATCGGGCAAAAGGTATGGTAATTGCCGGTTTCGCACTGGAAGTTAAGGGCGTTGGCACTATCCAAAGCAGCATTCATGCTCGTCTCCTAACAACATATAAAGAGGGGAACATTTCGGGCTAAAGGGCCGCCAACTGGGGCACACCCACCAATTTTTCGCTGAGATCCCAAAGCAATTTGGCCTTGGCATCGTCTGCCGCCTCGTCAGAGACTTCTTGGTTAAAGGGCTTGGCATTCTTGCGTTGCCGGTTACCCCAGCTCCAGTAGAATCCCGACCGACGAAACTCGGGATCGGCCACCACTTGGGCCACCCGCTCTCCGGCCAATTCCTGAGAAACAAATCCGCCCGTGATGTTTTTTTGGAACCAGGGGAAAAGTTTTTGAAACAGGGGATAGTGATGGCGGAACAGAGCCGTGGTGGCTACACACCCCGGATAGAGGGAGAGGAAGGTGATGCCAGTGCTTTCGTGGAAGCGGCGGTGCAGCTCGCGCATGGTGAGGATATTGCAGACTTTGCTGTCTTTGTAGGCTTTCACCGGATCAAATTTGCCGCCATCGGCCATGCTGATGGGATCCTTAAAGCCCTGGGCAAATCCCCGCAGATCCCCCAGGTGGGGTTGGGGTGGGATCTTACCCCCCAGCTCCTTGGGATTGTGGGTAACCGTGCCCAAGATCACCAGCCGCCGATCTGGATAGGTGGAGCGTTTCAGATCCTCCAGCATCAAGTGGCAGAGCAAGAAATGCCCCAGATGGTTGGTGGCCATGGTCAGCTCATATCCTTCCGGGCTGCGCAGGGGCTGCTTGAGCAGGGGCATGTAGATGGCGGCATTACAGACCAAGGCGTCCAAGGAACGGCCCCAGTTGCGGAACTGCTCGACAAACCGCCGCACGCTGGCCAAGCTGGCCAGATCGATCTGCATCAGGGTATAGCTGCCCTGGGGGATCCCCACTTGCTGGGCCGCCCGGTAGGCTTTGTCCAGATCCCGACAGGCCATCACCACGTGCCAGCCGCGCTTGGCCAAGGCCAAAGCTGAGTATAGGCCAACACCCGAGGAAGCTCCGGTAATCACGACGGTGGGTTGCTCTTGTCCTTGCATATCCAACTCCTGTGCCATTTCCTTCCCAAAGCGGGATCCCTACAGGATCCATCTTGGGGGGGAAAGCGGATCGGACAACAAATTGATAAGGTTTGCGACAGTCTTCCGAAACAGTGGCTTCATTTTTGGACACACTGCCCAAGCCGGCAGGGGATCCCTTACACCAAGGCCAGTTGGCGGGCTGGAGTGTTGTAAAAGTCGGAGAGCAAAGCAAACAGCTCCCGATCCTCGGCAGGTTGGGGCACGATCCCTTCCGGACGGGCCAGCAGCTCATCGGCGATGTTCAGGTAGTACTGGCAGACAGGCTCCAGGCTGGGATCGGTTTCCGCCATCTCGAAGAGGGTTTTGCCCTTGACCCGCGAGACGCGAATATCTTCAATGAGGGGAAGCACCTCGATAACCGGCATGGGAACTGCCGAGACGTATTTGTCGATTAGATCCCGCTTACTGGTGCGATTGCCGATCAGCCCGGCCAACCGCAGCTTGCGGGTTTTGGCCTTTTCTCGCACCGAGGCAGCAATCCGATTGGCGGCAAACAGGGCATCAAAGCCGTTGTCGGTTACGATCAGGCAGTAGTCGGCGTAGTTGAGGGGAGCCGCAAAACCGCCGCACACCACATCCCCCAGCACATCGAAGAGGATGACATCGTACTCATCGAAGGCGTTCAGCTCCTTCAGGAGTTTGACGGTTTCCCCCACCACATAGCCGCCACAGCCGGCCCCTGCCGGGGGCCCACCCGCTTCCACGCAGTCCACGCCGCCGTAGCCGCGGTAGATCACATCTTCTGGGTAGATGTCTTCGTGGTGATAGCCCTTGGCTTCCAGGGTGTCGATGATGGTGGGGATGAGAAAGCCGGTCAGGGTGAAGGTGCTGTCGTGCTTGGGATCACAGCCAATCTGCAAGACCTTTTTGCCCCGCCTGGCCAAGGCCACCGAGATGTTGCAACTGGTGGTGGATTTGCCGATCCCACCTTTTCCGTAAACCGCCAATTTCACAGCGCGTTCCTCCATGGGGCAGACAAGGGACATTATCGGCAGCCAACCCGCCCCCTGAGAACTGTTGCGAAGGATAAAGGTGGATCCCTCAAAAAGCTAGAAGTTCCCAGATCTTGCAAATGGTCCTAAGAAAGTTCCCAGGGCTTCTCAAGTCGATTTTTGATGTTTTTCCCGATTTTAGTTTTAGATATACTTTCATCAGTGATCAAAAGAAAACAATTCCAGATGACAATTCACCCAAATCGGGAAGGATTCAGCTATGCCATGGCGCTGATCCCGTCCTCTTGGCTTGGCGCTGAGGCAGGTTTGGGCTGAGAAAGAATCAAGAATGGTCTCAATTCTGGGGGGAAGGTGGGGGGAACCCTTCGCTCTCAGGGATCGAAGGCAAAAGTAACTCGCACCGCTCCTGCAGAATCCACCTCGATCCTGCGCAGGAATTCCCGCAGGTAGGCACGCCGTTCGGTCTCGCTGAGGTCTTGCCAGAAGGGCGGGATGGAGAGGGTTTGGATGGTCTGGGTGAGGTTGGCGGGGGGGAGTTGCTCCAGCTTTTGGGCCAAGCGGGCCGTCTCTGCTCGCAACTGGTAGCGACGCTGGGCTAGGGAGGCCTCGTCCATTAGTCCAGATTGCTGCAGCTCTTCCAATTGCCGCAGCCGCTCGGCGTTGGCCTGGATTTGGGCTTGGAGCTCTTGGCGGACTTGGGTGAGGGCTTGTCGATCCAGCGTCTGGGCGCGTTGGGGCAGTTGTTCGCACACCTGCCGGATCACCTCCTGCAGGACTTCGGTGTAGGGGAGGCTGTAGCGACAGGTTTGGCAGCGCAGATAGAGGTAGGGGGATCCGTTCTTTTTCCCCTTGCGAGGGGTGGTTTGCACAATGCGCAGAAGGCTGCCACAAGCGCAGCAATGAACCAGGCCGGCCAAAGCGCGGGGAGCACTGGCGCTGCGGCGAGGGATCCCTTGGTTGCGTTTGAGCCAGCGATCGATCTGGGCGGCTTCCGTGCGGCTGAGAAGGGCCGGGTGAGTGTCCCGCAGGGTGGTGCCGTCGGCATAGGCCAGATCCCCGCGGTATACCGGGTTGAGCAGCCAGTTGCGTCCGGTGGCCACAGAAATCCGCTTGTGGTGTTTTTCCTCCAAGAAGCGCACCGCCCGGCGCAGGGATCCGTAGAGGAGAAAGTGCTGGAAAAAATCTTGGATGATGCTGGCCTGCCGGCGATCCAGCACGTAGCGTTCCCCTTCGCGGCGGTAGCCAAAGGGGGCAGGGCCAGGGGGGGGTTTGCCCGCCAGGCGGTTTTGGGCTTGGCTGCAGCAGAGGCGGCGGCTTTGCAACTGATGGGGGATCTCGGCCAGCAGCGGGATCCAATCGGCAGCCTCGGTGGGGGTTTGCAGACCGGATTCGGTGACCAAGCTGAGGCGGATCCCGGAGTGTTGGAGTTGCAGCAGCCGCTCGTGAATTTCATCCGCCCGATCCCCCAGATCCGCCAGGCGCAAGAGCAGCACTTCCTGCACCCAGCCGGCTGTGATGCGCCGGAACAGCTCCTCCAGATAGGTTCGGGATCCCCAATCGTGCAGGATGGGATCGGCCCCTCGCAACTTGAGCCAGGCCAACTCCTGTTCCGGCAAAGGGGCATGGGAAGGCGTGTAGAGGTAGCCGCAAACGCTCATGGACAAGCCATTCAACTATTGTCACCGCCGCTGCGCCAGAACGGAATCAAGCACCTGGCGAATTCTGCCCTGGGCCTGTTGCAAGTGCTGACGGGCCTCTTGAGCAGAGCACCCCAGCAAGGCCACAAGGATGGCGGTTTTGACATCTCCATCACAAGCCTGCAGCAATTGGGCAGCCGCGGCGGGATCCAGATCGCAGGCTAGGGCCACCATTCGCTCCGCCCGCTGCTTGAGCTTGGCATTGCTGGCCTGGAGATCCACCGTTAGGTTGCCATAGGTCTTGCCCAAGCGGATCATCACTCCAGTGGAGATCGTGTTCAACACCAGCTTTTGGGCTGTGCCGGCTTTCATGCGGGTGGATCCGAGGATTACCTCCGGCCCCACCAAAGGGGCAATAGCAATATCCACCTGCTCGGTTAGAGGAGAAGGGTGATTACAGGCCAGGCCAATCGTGAGCGCCCCCATGCTCCTAGCGGCTTGGATCCCACCCAGCACATAGGGGGTACGACCGCTGGCAGCAATTCCCACCACACTATCTTGAGCTTGGAGGTGAAGACCCTCCAGCGCGCGGGCAGCCGCTTCTGCGTCGTCCTCTGCACCCTCTACCGCCTGGGTCAGGGCTTTTTCCCCCCCGGCGATCAAAGCCACCACCTGTGCGGGGGAAGTGCCAAAAGTGGGTGGGCACTCAGCCGCATCCAGTACCCCCAGGCGACCTGAGGTTCCTGCCCCGATATAGATCAGCCGCCCGCCGTGACGCATCCGCTGGGCAATGGCATCGATGGCTTGGGCAATCGGCTCCGCCTGAGCAGCCACCGCTTCCGGCACCTGCCGATCCTCGGCGTTGATCCGTTTCACCAGTTCCAAGGTGCTGAGACGGTCGATCTCGGCTGTAGCCGGGTTGGGGCTTTCGGTCAGGGATCCGGGATCCCCGGCCACTTGTGGAGAATCCATAGCAGTGCTTGCTTAGGGGAGAGGGATCCCACGTTTTGTCCCCTCAGATTCTATCTAGCGGTGGCAAGGGATCTCTTGAGGGATCAGTAAACGGAAGAAGAACTGCGCCAACAGCGTCGCCAGCATCCATTCCCGCCAAAACCCCTGCCAACGGGAACGCAGCACGGCCACGGTAGTCCTTCTCCCAGGATGCCCTCATCACCGGCGGCGACCAGCCCAAATACGCCTCAGTCGGCAGCCCAACCGGTGAATTGACGAAGGCGAGCGCCGCCCAGTGGCGGTACTCTAGAAGGTGTTCTAAGGACTCCGTCCCGCTACTGCGATGAGTAAGTCCATGCAAGCGATGGCAAGGACTCCGTCCCGCTACCGCGACCAGCCTGCCCTGCGCATCTTGATCGTGCGCCATGGTGAGAGCACCTTCAACCTGGAAAATCGCATCCAAGGCCGCTCCGATCTCTCCCGGCTCACCCCCACTGGAGAAGTGCAGGCGCAGCGTGTAGCCGAGGCCCTGGCCGGGATCCCGTTGGATTGCGCCTATTGCAGCCCCCTGTCTCGCGCCCTCGATACCGCTCGCGTCATTTTGAAAGACCGAGAAGGGATCCCTCTGCACATCACCGATCAACTGCGGGAGATCGACCTGACGGCCTGGGAAGGGCTGACCTTTGCCGAGGTGCAGGAGAAATACCCCGAAGATTACCACCTGTGGCGGCACCATCCCGACAACCTGGAGCTGGAGGGCCGCTTTCCAGTGCGGGATCTCTGGCAGCAGGCGCAGGGGTTTTGGGAAATGCTGGCTTTCCATCTGCAATCGGCTTCGGGCCCCTGGAACCATGGAGCGGATCCCTCCCCAAGGCAGCCCCTCAATATCCTCATCGTGGGCCACAGCGGCATCAATCGCGCCCTGGTCAGCACCGCCATCGGCCTGGGGCCACACCACTATCACCGCCTTGGGCAGGATAACTGCGCCATCAGCGTTCTCAATTTTCCCGAGGGCCTGCAGGGGCCGCCACAACTGGAATCTCTGAACATCACCGCTCACCTCGGCCAAGCCCTGCCCAAGCGCAAGCAGGGGATGCGCATCTTGCTGGTGCGGCATGGGGAAACCCAATGGAACCGAGAGCGCCGTTTTCAAGGGCAGCGGGATATCCCCCTCAATGCCACCGGGGAGGAACAGGCAGCCAAGGTGGCAGAATTTTTGGCCACTCAACCTCTGCAACTGGCCTTCTCCAGCCCCCTGAAGCGCCCTTGGGCCACAGCCGATGCCATCTGCAGCAACCACAGCAACCTCATTTTGCGCCCAATGCCCGACTTGCAAGAGATCTGCCACGGCGACTGGGAGGGCAAGCTGCAAAGCGAAGTCGAAGCCGAATACCCCGGCGAGCTGGAGCGCTGGCAACGGGATCCCGCCAGTGTGCAAATGCCCAATGGGGAAAACCTTCACCAGGTGTGGGAGCGCACTCGCTCCGCTTGGCAGGAGCTTTTGGCCATCACCGCAGCCCAGTTTCCTCAGGGCACGGCGGTTGTTGTTGCCCACGATGCCATCAACAAGGCGATCATCTGTCAGTTGTTCGACCTTTCCCCCCAAGCCTTTTGGATCTTCAAGCAGGGGAATGGCGCCATTACGGTGATCGACTATCCAGAAGGCAAGGAGGGTGCCCCGGTTTTGAAGGTGTTGAACCTCACCACCCATCTGTCCGGCCAGATCCTGGACTGCACCACTGCCGGAGCTTTGTGAAGATGGGATCCTCTCCTCTCCGCAAGCTGACCGGTCGCGTTAGCGGGACGGAGTCCTTACCAGATGTGTGTCTCCAGAGAGTGCGCCTGTTGGATCCTTGGCGTCAGCGGGATGAAGTAACCGATGTGTGGTTGCAGGAGGGTCGTCTGCGGGCCACCGAGCCGGCAGGGATCCCTGCCGATATCCCCACCATCAATGGCTCAGGTTGGGTGGTGGGGCCGGGTTTGCTGGATCTGTATGCCCACAGCGGCGAGATGGTTGGCAGCGGTCGCGTAAGCGGTGCGGAGCACTTTCTGGCCCACAGTCGGGAAACCCTGACCTCTTTGGCTGCAGCGGCTTTGGCGGGAGGCTTTACCCAGGTGGGGCTTCTGCCCACCCCCCTTCCCGGAAGCGGCTTTTTTCCGGTGCTGGATCGCCCGGAGCACTTGAACCGCTACCCCCGCCAATTGGGGGATCCCCGCTGGCTGCCCTGGGCTGCCCTGAGCGTGGGTGGCCAGGGAGAAACCCCAACCCCCTGGGGAGAACTGGCGCAAGCGGGAGCAGTTGGCTTTGCAGAGGTTCAGCCACTGCGCTCCTTGGCTTTGGTGCGGCGGGCTCTGGAGTATTTGCGGCTGGAGAATAAACCCCTGCTGCTCTGGGCCTGGGATCCCACCTTGGCCGGGCAAGGCAGCCTTTACGAAGGGATCTGGGCGCTGCGCCTGGGGCTGAAAGGGATCCCTGCCAGTGCTGAAACTGCCGCTCTGGCCCGCCTTCTGGAGATGATCAGGAGCGTTCCTTCCCCCCCGCCCGTGCACATCATGCGCCTGAGCCAAGCCCGCAGCCTGGAGCTGATCCAACAGGCCCAAGCAGAAGGACTGCCGGTTACCGCCAGCACCACTTGGATGCACCTGATCTTGTCCGAAGAGGCCGTCCTTGAGCATCGCTACGATCCCCACCTTCGTCTCCTGCCCCCTCTTCCCAGCGCCGGCGACCGGGAGGCTCTGATCGCCGGGATCCGTTCCGGCAGCCTGGGGATCGCTACGGATCACCACCCCTACACCTACGAAGAGAAAACCCTGCCCTTTGCCGATGCTCCGCCGGGGGCGATGGGCCTGGAGCTGGCTCTGCCGCTGCTGTGGCACCATTTGGTAGAAACGGGATCCCTGACGGCGCTGCAACTGTGGTCTGCCCTCAGCCTGTACCCGGCCCGCTGCCTAAACCTAGATCCGCCCACCCTTACCCCCCACAGCGACTGGGTGCTGTTTGATCCCACCCACCCCTGGACGGTTTCTGTTGCCACTCTCCACTCCCGATCGCCAGCGACTCCCTGGCTGGAGAAAACCCTGTGCGGCAAAGTGCTGCACACCCATGTTGAGGAGATCCCCTCCCGCAGCTCTGCCCCTTGATCCCGAAGAAGGCCGACAAGACCTGTCCGGAGAAAGAGCCAATTCAAAGAGGGGGATCCCTTCCCGCCAGCGGGACGGGGTCCCGAATTCAAAACTCCCCGGCCAGAGCGGCTACACAACGCTCACACAGCTCTGGATGTTCGGCAAATTCCCCCACACGGGTGGAATAGTTCCAGCAGCGCACGCACTTTTGGCCGTCAGCCGGAAAAACAGAGACCTCCAAGCCTTGACCTGAGGTTTTCTCCAGTTCCACCTGTGAGGTGATGAACAAGTAGCGCAACTCGGCAGCCCGCTCCTGCAAAAGAGCGTATAGGCTGGGATCCGCTACCTTCAGGATTACCTTGGCCTCGGTGGAAGCGCCGATGGGCTTAAAGGACTCCGTCCCGCTAACGCGACCGGTACGGGCTTGCTCCAGAGCCTTGTTCACCTCTTGGCGCACCTCTCGCAGCTGCTCCCAAATGGCCGCCAACTGGGGATCCCGCCAGTGCTCCGGCAGCTTCATCCACCCCCCCTCAAACACCGAACGGGTGGGCTTGGGATAGGGCAGATGGCTCCAAATCTCTTCGGCCAGGTGGGAGAGAACGGGGGCGATGGCCTTGGCCAAGTTCTCCAGCAACAGGGAGAGCACCGTTTGACATTGGCGCCGCCGCAGACTTTGGGCATGGCTAATGTAGAGGCGATCCTTGGCAATATCCAGGTAAAAGTTGGAGAGATCCACCACACAGAAGTTCTGAATCGCCTGGAAAAAGCGGTAGAACTGATAGCTGGCAAAAGATTCGCCGATCTCGGATCCCACCTCGTGCAGGCGGTGCAAAATGTAGCGGTCTAGCTCCGTCAAGGCTGCAAAAGGAACGGCATCCTGAGCCGGATTGAAATCGTAGAGGTTGCTCAGCAAAAAGCGAGCTGTGTTGCGGATTTTGCGATACACATCCGCCATTTGCCCAAGAATGGTCTTGCCCAGCGGCACATCCCCGGAGTAGTCCACACTGGAGACCCACAGGCGCAGCACATCCGCCCCGTAGGCGGGATCCGTCTGGGGATCTTTGCCGCCGTTAATTAACACCATCGGATCGATGACATTCCCCAGGGACTTGCTCATTTTCTGGCCTTTCTCGTCCAGCACAAACCCATGGGTGAGCACCGCCTTGTAGGGGGCATGGCCGTTGACGGCCACGGAGGTAAGCAAACTGGATTGGAACCAGCCCCGGTGTTGGTCGGAGCCCTCCAAATACAGATCCACCGGGTAGCCCAGCCCTTGGGCCTTGGCCACCGCTGCCCAGGAAGAGCCGGAGTCAAACCACACGTCCATGGTGTCCATCCCTTTGCGGTAGGTGCGGCCATTGTGGCGGTACTTCTCCGGCAGCAGCTCTTCCACTGGGCGCTGCCACCAGGCGTCGGATCCCTCTTGGGCGAAGATGGCCTTGATGTGGTCGAGGGTCTCGGCGGTGAGCAAGGGCTCGCCGGTTTCTTCGTCGTAAAAGACGGGGATGGGCACACCCCAAGCCCGCTGGCGGGAAATACACCAATCCGAGCGCTCCGACACCATAGCAGTGATGCGGTTCTCCCCGATGGCCGGGATCCATTTCACGGTTTTAATGGCCTGCAGGGCCAGCTCCCGGAAGCCAGCTACAGACGCAAACCACTGCTCGGTGGCCCGGAAAATGGTTGGCTCTTTCGTGCGCCAGTCGTAGGGATATTTGTGGTTGTAGGGTTCTTCCTTGAGCAAAGCCCCCGCAGCCTGTAGAGCCTGGATCACGGCAGCATTGCCGCTGGTCTCCGGCTTCTTGGAGAGCACATCCAACCCGACGAACTGGGATCCGGCCTCGGCGGTAAATCTCCCCTGATCGTCCACAGGGCTGAGAATGGGCAGACCGTACTTTTGGCCGGTTTTAAAGTCATCTTCCCCGTGTCCCGGAGCCGTGTGCACAATGCCGGTGCCCGACTCGGTGGTGACGTAGTCCCCCAACACGCAGAGGCTGGTGCGGTCGAAGAGGGGGTGCCGTCCTTGACTGTATTCCAGGGCGGATCCCGGCAGGGTAGCCTTGATCTCCAGAGACGTCTCCAGAACCTTCTCCAGCCGCTCCCGCAGATCGGCGGCGATCAACAGCAGGCCGAAGCGGGGAGACTCCACCACTGCATAGGTGAGCTTGGGGTTAAAGCAGAGAGCCAGGTTGGCCGGGATCGTCCAAGGGGTGGTGGTCCAGATGGCTGCCCGCAGGCCCGGCATGAAAGGCTCCAAAACCGGCTGCGCCGCCGGGCTGAGGCTCTGCAGGGGAAAGGCCACGTAGATGCTGGGGGAGATGTGGTTGTCAGGGTACTCCAGCTCCGCTTCCGCCAGAGCCGTCTGGGAGCTGGGGCTCCAGTGGACGGGTTTGAGGCCGCGGTAGATGTAGCCCTTGAGGGCCATTTGTCCAAACACCTCAATCTGTGCGGCTTCGTACTCCGGCGACAGCGTCAGGTAGGGCCGATCCCAGGATCCCCATACCCCCAGGCGCTGAAAACTGGCCCGCTGCACATCAACGTAGTGCAGGGCGTACTCCTTGGCTTTTTGTCGCAGCTGCAGAGGGGTGAGGTTTTCCCGCTCCTGCGGAGTGAGGCTTTGCAACACTTTCAGTTCGATGGGCAGGCCGTGGCAATCCCAGCCGGGCACGTAGCGCACCTTGCGCCCTTGCAAGATGTGGTACTTGTTCACAATGTCCTTGAGGATCTTGTTGAGGGTGGTGCCCATGTGGATATCGCCATTGGCGTAGGGCGGTCCATCGTGCAGGACAAAGGGATCCCCAGGATTGTGGTCGGCAAGGCGCTGGTAGATTTGCTCTTCCTGCCAAAAGGCTTGAATGGCGGGTTCTCTCTTGGCGGCCTCTGCCCGCATGGGAAACTGAGTTTGGGGCAGGTTGAGGGTACTTTTGTAGTCCACGGCAACTCGAGCAACCTAAAGGGCGTCTCTCTATCCTACGCTGTCGCCTCATCCTCAGCAGTCCATCCCTCACCCCTCTTGTGGGACAGGGGATCCGAAGCCCACGGTCACCCAGAGCGCCTGGAGCTCTCAAACGGCTCCAACAAACCACCGCATGAACTCCCTGATCGAGAAAACAAGAAAAGATTTGTGCTAGTCTCAGGGTGTCGTTGAGTAAGGGAGGTTCCTGCGGATGCCAGATAGTAGTAGTTGTAAGGGTCGTCAAGTTGGGTTCAGCCGGCTGTGCGCCGGGGCTGTTCTCTAACGGTCTGAACTTAGATCCTTCAGTCTGCTGAAGAGTCTTCGCGTTCTGGCTCGCTTGGAGTTCCTCCCGGCAGTCAGGTTCCAGTTGAAGGCCCGCTAGACCGCTCTTTCCCTGACCGCCTGTTGTTGCCTTGGGGGTGGGAGAGAGCGGATAGTTTTTGAGATGGTCGCAGATGAGCTTTCGACGGCAGCAGGACTGGAAATGGATGGCCAGGTTCTCTAAAGTTCAGGCACGCTCAAGGCCCCTCGGTAGCACCTTTTGAGAGGGTCTGGTTAATTACTTGCGGGGGTAGGGCGATCCACCACTGGGGCACCGAGAGAGTCACCGCCATTGCAGCCACTCAGAAACAGGGCCAGCACCAGAAAGCAGAGCAGACAACCTGGAGAGCGCATAGTTTCCCATCCTAGCAAGCTCAACTGCCTGCTCAGATTACCTTAAGGGCATCCCTCATCTTGTGAAGATTTCTTAAGGAGGTGGGGGAATGGTCAGGGATCCCTCCAGAGCCAAGCGATCGCTGACGATAAGACGCCGACTCTCCAGCGTGATGCCGGTTTGGTTAACCAACATCACAGAAATCCACTCAGAACGGGGTTCTTGCGGAGCATCTGCCTGTAGGAAGATCCCTCCGGCCTGTAGAGGTTCGAGAGCAAACGAGGTCACCTCTGGGTAGCCCGCCCCGGCAACGGGTTGTTCGGCAACGGCGCCCAACAGCAAAGAGTGGGTGAGAGGCTCTGCCACAATCGCCTGCAGCGAATAGGTGGATCCCGGTTTGACCACCTCCGGCAGGTTCAAGGTGACGGTGGGAGGGGCAGATCCAGAGGTGAGGGTGCTGGCCTCCCGCAGCACTTCTTGGTCAATCAACAGCAGTTGTCCGGGATTGGCTGGATCCGGGCGATAGCGATTGCGCACCAGGGCAGAGGCTTCTACCTGAAAGTCCCCCCGCACCGAGGATTGGGATCCCTCTACTTGGCTGAGAATATCCGCAACAATCTCAGGGCCCACCTGCCGCCAGGAGAGGATCTGGGCCGAATAGGTGAGCTTGGGATGAGAGCTCCACAGCTTGCGGATGGCACCTTCCACCTCTTCCCGGTCCAGCCCATCTCGGTGGCGGAAGTCGGGGCTGTAGCCGGCCATCACCCCTGGCAAATCCCGCCGGTTGGCGGCGGCCACCTGCTGGCTTAGCCACTCCACCAGGGCGGCTGGCGGTGGGCTGGAAACTTGCCGCTGGATCCCACTTTCTAGGGGCATCGGGGCAGCTTGGGCCCAAGCCGAGGACTCCATCCGGCTGACGTGACCGGCTGTCAATCCAAGGGGGATGCTCCAGCTCACGGCCAGAGCAAGGGGCCAAAGCAGTTGCGGAAAGTTAGATCGGGATTTCAAGCCATGGGCCTCCAGCCGGCAAATCTGGATCCCAGTCTAGCCTTAGGGCAGTTGGGATCCCAAAGTCCAGACCAGATAAGATCGATTGGAATAAGCTTTGGCTCATAGCGCCTGTTCTCCATGGCTCCCCAGCACTCTCCAGCTTTCTTGGCCCTGGTCAACGAGGCCAAAAGCCGCATCCAAGAACTGACAGTCGAGCAGGTCAGGCAAAAACAACTGCAAGGGGATCCCTTCTATTTTGTGGATGTGCGGGAAGAGTCGGAGTGGCAAGCCGGCCACGCTGCCGGAGCCATCCACTTGAGCAAAGGGATCATTGAGCGGGACATCGAGAGGGTGATCCCCGACAAAGAAGCGGAGATCGTCCTGTACTGCGGCGGCGGGTTTCGTTCGGCGTTGGCAGCCGATAATCTACAGAAAATGGGCTATCGTCGGGTGATCTCGATGGATGGGGGCATGCGGGCTTGGCGAGAAGCGGGCTTTCCTGAGGAGCGCTAAACCCAGGGGCGCTCTTGTTCTGATTGCAGCATTGGAAGCTTCCCTCTCCCCTTGGGACAAGGGCTAGGGGCAAGGGAAAACTTCTAACCTTGTCTAGAATGACAACAGCTTTGCCCTACTCCTGCCATGCTCCAAACCTTACCCCGCCTGGATGTTGCTGCCCGTTTGCAGCAGTTGCGCCAGCTTCTGCGAGAACAAGATCTGGATGGCTTTTGGGTTCCCTCTGCCGATGAGCATCTCAATGAGTATTTGCCGGAACATCGCAAGCGGCGTCAGTGGATCACAGGCTTTACCGGCTCGGTGGGGGATGCCTTGATCACCCGGGACAGGGCTTGGCTGTGGGTAGATCCCCGCTATCACGAACAGGCGGAGCGGGAGGTGGATCCCAATCTATTGACAGTGATCAAAGGAGGTCTGCCGAATCAGCCCAGCCTGATGGAGATTGTGGAAGAGCTGGGATCCGGCTTTCGCCTGGGGGTGGATCCCTTTACGGTGGCGGTGGCCACCTATCGCCAGTTGCAGGCCCATGCCCAAGCGGGAGGGGTGCTCTTGATCCCGGTCATGGAAAACTTGGTGGATAAGCTGGCTCAGGGATCCGCTCCTGTCGCTCCCTTTGACCGGCCCATTGACTCGGTACCCACCCACCTAAGCGGGGCCACCCCTGCAGAAAAGCTGGCCCAAGTCCGGCAGGAGATGCGCCGCAAGCGGGTGGGACTGTTGCCCCTGACCAAATTGGATCAGGTGGCCTGGCTGTTTAACCTGCGGGGATCCGACATCCCCTACAACCCAGTGTTTTGGGCCTATGCTTTGGTCAGCCTAGATAGAGCGGCTCTATTCACAGATCTGGAGCGGCTCAGTCCCCCATCTCGGCAATTTCTGGCAGAAGCCGGGGTGGAACTCTGGCCCTACGAGACCTACAGCCAACAACTGCCCCAATGGGCCAAGAGCTACGCGCCGGTGGGCTTGGATCCCAAGCAGACCACCCAGGGCACTCAAGAGCTGCTGCAGGATGCGAGCTGCCGCGAGCTGGAGCACCCGGTGGAAGCCCTCAAGGCCGTGAAAAACCCCACCGAGCTGGAACAGATGCGCCGCGCCAACCGCAAAGCCAGCCGGGCCAAGATCCGTACCCTGGCCTGGATCGACCGGCAAATCCAACAGGGGATCCCCATCAGCGAAGCCGATGTGGCCGCGATCATGGAGGCCCACTACCGGGAGGAAGGGGAGTGGGTGGGTCTGAGCTTCAATACCATTGCCGGGGCAGGAGCCAACAGCTCCATCATCCACTACGGCACTCCGGATCCCCAGAAGCTGCTGCAGCCGGGCGAACTGTTTTTGTTGGACTCCGGATCCCACTACTTGGGGGGCACCACCGACGATACCCGCACCGTTTGGATTGGCCCGCAACCCGCGGATCCCTTGTTCAAGCGGCGCTATACCGAGGTGCTCAAGGCCCACATTCAATGCGCCCGCCAGATCTTCCCCCCCGACACCTATGGAGTCTCGTTGGATGGGATCGCCCGCTCCACCCTTTGGCAGGCCGGGCTGGACTATGGCCATGGCACCGGCCACGGTGTCGGCGCCTTTTTGAATGTCCACGAGGGGCCCAACGGGATCCACCGCCGCGCCAGCACCCCTCTCAAAGTGGGCATGATCAACAGCATTGAGCCGGGCTACTACCAGCCGGGATGGGGTGGGATCCGCCTGGAGAATCTCTACGAGGTGATTGCCATTCCCGAGCCGGAGGGCTGGATGGGCTTTCGCTCCCTGACTTGGATCCCTTTCGATGGGCGCTTGATCGATTGGGAACTGTTAAACGAGGTGCAGCGAGCCTGGCTGGACGAGTATCACCGGCAGGTTTACGCCATGCACCACGCCACCTTGCCAGAACAGGATGCCGCCTGGTTACGACGCGCCTGCGGACTGAGCTGATGTACTCGCAAAAGCGTTGCGCCCTGGCAAAGAGCGCAGGAAGGATCCCTGCAGTTGACCACATGCGGCATTGCCATCCAAACCACGGGTTTGGCGCACGGTGGCCCGCACCTGGTGTTGCTCAAGCTGGCGGACGAACGCTTTGACTCGTGCCGGGTGGGGGCGTTGATAGTCGGCTCCAGAGATAGGGTTGTAAGGGATCAGGTTCACGTGCAGTTGCACCCCTGACCGGCTGGCCTGCTGCAGCAATTGCGCCAGTTGGCGGGCATGAATGGGCAGATCGTTGACCCCCGACAGCAGGGTATATTCAAAACTGACTCGCCGCCCGGTGCGCAGCATGTAGTCGCGGCAATCCTGGATCAGAGTGTCCAGAGGGTAGTGGGCTGCCGAAGGGATCAACCGTTGCCGCAGGTCTTGATTGGGGGCATGCAAGCTGACGGCCAGGGTAACTTGCAGATCCTGCTGCGCCAGCCAGGCAATTTGCCGGGGTACCCCCACCGTCGAGAGGGTGATGTGCCGTTGGCCGATGCCGATATCTTGATTCAGGCTGCGGATGGCTTGTACCACCGTATCGCGGTTGAGCAGGGGTTCCCCCATGCCCATAAAGACCACATGGCTAACGCGACGGCCAAAATCTTCCTGCACCGTCAACACCTGATCCAGAATCTCGTGCAGCTCTAGGTTGCGCCGGTAGCCCATCTTGCCGGTGGCACAGAAATCGCAGGCCATCGGGCAGCCCACCTGAGAAGAGACGCAGACCGTCAGACGCTTGGCCGTTGGGATCCCTACCGTTTCGATCAACTGCCCATCCGCCAACCCCAGCAGAAACTTCACAGTACCATCGCGGGCCTCTGTCCGCTGCACAATGCGCGAGCGTCCCACTGGGTAGCTTTGCACCGCCTCTCGCCAAGCCCTAGGAAACACCGTCACCTGTTCCAGGGAGCGGATCCCTTTTTGGTAGATCCAAGCATGCAGTTGTTGCCCGCGATAGGCCGGCTGTCCTTGGGCAACCGCCCAGTCTTTCAGAGCAGACAAGGATTGCCCCAGCAGGGGAATGGGTAGGGCCGACATAAATCCATCTCAAAAGCACAGGAGTCTGGCTCCTTCACTCTAGCCTGTCCCCGTGACCCAATCTCCTTCAGTCCAGTGGAAGTGATAAAATGGGGTGCCGTTGCCGGATGTTGAAGTGCTGGTCGTCATCGACAACTACGACAGCTTCACCTACAACCTGGTGCAGTATCTGGGGGAGTTGGGAGCCCAGCTACAGGTTTTTCGCAATGACCAGCTCTCCGTTGACGACCTGCGCCGCATGCAGCCGCAAGCGGTGGTCATCTCTCCTGGGCCAGGGCGGCCAGAAGATGCCGGGATCTCCCTGGAGTTGATTCGGGAGCTGGGGCCAGAGCTGCCGATCCTGGGCGTTTGTCTGGGGCACCAGTGCATTGGGCAGGTCTACGGTGGTCAGATCGTGCGCGCACCTGAGCTGATGCATGGCAAAACCTCGCTCATTTACCATCGAGGGGTGGGAGTGTTTGAGGGGTTGAGCCAGCCTTTCACGGCCACCCGCTACCACAGCTTGGTGATCGAGCCTTCTACGTGTCCTGACGAGCTGGAGGTGACGGCCCAAACCAGCGATGGGATCATCATGGGGGTACGCCACCGCCGCTATCCCCATGTTCAGGGCGTGCAGTTCCACCCGGAGAGCATCTTGACCGCCGAGGGCAAGCGCTTGTTGAGCAACTTCCTGCGCAGCGCCAAAGCCTCAACTGCTGCTCAGCCCAATGTTTCGCAGAAACCTCAGGAAACCGTTGCCGTTGTTACATCAGGGATCCCCACTCCATGAAGCGTCGCCAGCTTCTGCAAGCCAGCGCTGGGCTGCTGGGATCGATGGCCGTGAACCTGGCCAGAGGGCGCAAAGCGGGCGCTCAGACAGCGCCGGCACAAGGTTCGGAAACGCCAACAACCCCAGGGTCTATAGAGTTCACCCCCGGCTCGAGCTTGGAGGGGCTGCAACTGACTTGGCTGCACCACAGTTGTGTTTTGTTCGAGGGGGAAGGCCAACGGTTTCTGGTCAACCCGTTTCGTCCGGCGGGCTGTACGGCTGGCTATCCTGCCCCACGAGTTGCTGCCGATCTGGTGTTGCTCAGCAGCCGCTTGTTGGATGAGGGCGCTTTGGATGTGGTGCCCGGCAACCCAAGGGTGCTGTTTCAGCCGGGGGACTATCTGATCGACGGGATCCGGGTGCAAGGAGTACGCATGCCCCGTGGCCCTCGCTTTGGCGTGAATGTGGGTTGGCGCTGGCGCATGGCCGGGATCGACATCGTGCATTTGGGGGGAGCTGCCTTGCCCATCACGCGAGAACAGTCCATCCTGCTCTCTCGCCCCGACCTGTTGCTGGTGCCGGTGGGGGGTGGGCCGAAAAATTACGATCCTGCTGGGGCCAAGGCGGCCATTGAAGCGCTGCAGCCGAAGTTGGTCATCCCAACGATGTATCGCACCGTCGCCGCCGCCGACTCCCAATGCGATCTGGTGCCTTTACAGGCGTTTTTGAGCTTATTCCCTGCCGCAGCCGTTCAACCTGCTGCCAGCAATCCTCTCATTCTCTCGGCCCAGGCTCTGCCCTCGCGGGGGATGGTCATTCTTGCGTTTGAGGAATAGCAACTATGGGGCGCAAGCTCTGGAGAGTCGTCCTTGGCCTGGGATCCCTGGTGGTGATGGGAGGGTTGGGCCTCTACGGCCACACCTTGCCGGAGGATCCACAAGCTCTGGCCCAAGCCAACCCGCTGCGGCTGCAACTGGCCCTCTGGCTGGGGAAAGACGCCAACGCCGTCGATGGGCGGGGCAAAACGGCCCTGTTTTTTGTGGAGAGCGGTCTCAAGGCCCGCCTTTTGCTCTATTCTGGGGCGGATCCCAATCGACCGGACTATGGGGGAGCCAGCCCCTTACACCAAGCCGCTCGCCTGGGCAACCCTGAGGTTACGAAAGCCCTGCTCCAGGGAGGGGCGGAGGTGAACGCTCGCTTTGGTGCCGGTGGCCTTCCCCTACATTTTGCCGCTTGGTCCGGCAACCCAGAGGTCGTTCGGCTGCTGCTGGAACATGGCTCCGAGATCGACGAGCCGGATGGCTACGGCCTCACCCCCCTGCAAATTGCCCAGGACATGCGGCGCTGGGAAGCTGCGATCCTTTTGTCCCGCTGGCCCCGCTCGGCATCCGCTGACGGGCATATGGATTGATTCCGCTTCTCTCACCACCCCAGCACCCAGGCAAAGATCAAAGGTGCCACAATGGTGGCATCCGACTCGATGACAAACTTGGGGGTATCGACAGCCAGCTTGCCCCAGGTGATCTTCTCATTGGGCACTGCTCCCGAATAGGAGCCGTAGCTGGTGGTGGAGTCGCTGATCTGGCAGAAATAGCCCCACATGGGCACGCCCTGGCGGCCCAGGTCTTGATGGAGCATGGGTACCACACAGATGGGGAAATCCCCGGCTATGCCGCCGCCAATTTGAAAGAAGCCGATGGAGGATTCCGCCGAGGTGCGCAGGTACCAATCCGCCAGGTGGATCATGTACTCGATCCCTGTGCGGACGGTGTGTACATTGCGGATCTCACCCGTGATGCAGTGGGCGGCATACATGTTGCCGGTGGTGGAGTCTTCCCATCCCGGCACATAGATGGGCAAGTTGGCCTCCATAGCCGCGTAAACCCAAGAGTCCCGCGGATTGATCTGGTAGTAGGGCTCCAGCCGGCCACTGCGCAGAATCCGGTAGAGAAACTCATGGGGAAAATAGCGCTCGCCCGCCTGATCGGCGCCGATCCACTCTTCCAAAAGGGCTTTTTCCAAGCGCCGCATCGCCTCCTCTTCGGGAATGCAGGTATCGGTTACCCGATTCATGTGCCGCTCCAGCAGTTCCTGCTCCTGCTGCGGGCTGAGATCGCGATAGTGGGGCACGCGCTCGTAGAAGTCGTGGGCGATGAGGTTGAAGATGTCCTCTTCCAGGTTGGCGCCGGTGCAGGAGATGGCGTGAACCTTACCCTGCCGGATCATCTCAGCTAGGGAAAGGCCCAGCTCTGCTGTGCTCATGGCACCGGCCAAGGTCACCATCATCTTGCCGCCCTTTTCCAGGTGAGCACAATAACCTTTGGCTGCATCCAGCAGCGCGGCTGCGTTGAAGTGGCGAAAATGATGTTGGATAAATTGGCTGACGGGGCTGTTGGTCACGATTTTTCCGGTCACTCTGACCTGGTGAAGCACGATTTTCTAGTCTATCAACTTTAGGGGCGCTGACAAGCTTTGCTTGGGGATACCTTTATCGGTATTGGCAACCATTCCCCTGCAGGTCGGCTGGAGCAGGTTGCGTTGCGAAGCCGGGATCCCATACCGGTTCTCACCCGGCCTTGGCTGAGACAAAGGGATCGCCTGCCCATGTCAGAATGGTGGCGAATCACCGCCCTATATCCGTTCACGCTATCTGTTCACGTTGGGTTCATGCCTCCTGTCAGCACTGTCGAGCCAGCCGAGCCCATTGCCGAAGTCCAATCTCCTGAGCTGGCTTCTTCTCCTGCCGAGCCATTGCCTGGCGCTGTGGACATGTCAGTGCCAACAACGACCGGGATCTCTATGGGATCCCTGCGGCGCTGGTGGGCGCGATGGAAGCAAAAACTGCGGTTGGAAACTCAGTTGCTCTTTGTGGCAACGCTGGTGGTCTCATTGGTGGTGAGCAGTTTTACCTTCTGGGCCGTCAGCACTGTGCAGCAGGATGCCCGCTTCAACGAGGCCCGCTTTGGCCGAGATCTGGGGCTGCTCTTGGCCGCCAATGTCGCCCCCCTGATTGCGGAAGATCGCATTGGCGAAGTGGCGCAACTGTCCCGCCAGTACTTTGAGAGCACCAGCAGCATCCGCTATCTGCTCTATGCCGATCCCGAAGGAAACATCTACTACGGGATCCCGTTTTCCAACCAAGAGGTGAAAACCTCCCTCAGCCTCACCCGTCGCATGCAACTGCCGGACAATCGCCCCCCTGCTGAGGGCCAACCGCTGGTGCGCACCCACCTCACTCCTGCCGGGCGGGTGACGGATATTTTTGTCGGCATCTATCATCAGGGCCGCTTTTTGGGCACCCTCGGCCTGGGGATCAATCCCAATCCTGCCCTGGTGCGCTCCACACAATTGGCGCGGGAGGTCTCGATCGGGGTGTTTTTGGCGGTGTGGGTCTTGGCCATCCTGGGATCGGTGGTCAATGCCCTCACCATCACCTACCCCATCAAAGAACTGGTCAAGGGCGTCCAGGAGATCACCAAAGGTAACTTCAAGCAGCGCATCGACCTGCCCTTCGGGGGCGAGCTGGCCCAGCTCATCGACAGCTTTAACGAGATGGCGGAGCGGCTGCAAAGCTACGAAGAACAGAACATCGAAGAACTGGCTGCCGCCAAAGCCAAGTTGGAGACCTTGGTCTTCTCGATCGTCGATGCCGCCATTTTGCTGGATGCCGAGTTGCGGGTGCTGCTGCTCAATCCTGCCGCCTCTCGTATGTTTGGCTGGGAAGGGGATCCCGTTTTGGGCAAACCCCTGCCGGAGCTGTTGCCGGAGGATCTGCGGCAGCAACTGGCCCGCCCCCTGATGCACATTGCCCGCGGGGATCAAGAAGCAGAGGAAGTTCGCGTCAACCTCACCGGCCCCACCAAGCGTGTTATCCGCATCCTGCTTTCGCCGGTGTCGGATCCGCGGCGGCAAAATCTCAAGGGGATCGTGATGACGGTGCAGGACATCACCCGCGAGGCAGAGCTCAACGAAGCCAAGGCCCAATTCATCAGCAACATCAGCCACGAGCTGCGCACCCCCCTCTTCAGCATCAAGTCTTTTATCGAGACCCTCTACGAGTACGGCGAGCAGATGTCCCCCGCCGAGCGGCAGGATTATCTGGAAATTGCCAACCGCGAAACCGACCGCCTCACCCGCCTGGTCAACGATGTTTTGGATTTGTCTCGTCTGGAATCGGGCAAGCAGTACCACTTTGAGGGCGTCGATATCTCGGCGGTGATCGAGCAAACGCTGCGCACCCATCACCTGCAGGCCCGCGACAAAGGGATCCAGTTGCGCAAATTCGTTGATCCCGATCTGCCTTTGGTGTGGGGCAACTACGATCTGCTCTTGCAGGTGATGACCAATCTCCTGGGCAATGCCCTCAAGTTCACTCCCTCAGGGGGCCTGGTGACGGTGCATGCCCACCTGGTGGTTCAGGCGGATGGATCCCCGCAAGCGGTGCGGGTGGCAGTGGCCGATACGGGCATTGGCATTGCCCCAGAGGATCAAGAGCGGATTTTTGACCGCTTTTTCCGGGTGGAGAACCGCGTGCATACCCTGGAGGGGACGGGCTTGGGCTTAGCCATTGTGCGCAACATTCTGGAAAAGCACCACACCTGCATCCGCCTGGAGAGCAAACTGGAACAGGGATCCACCTTCTGGTTCGACCTGCACCTGTACACTGAAGAGGGACCGCTGGAGTTCGAGGTTCAGCCAGCCGAGACGGATCCCCCCAGTTGCGCTTGGCGGGAGCATGCCTCTAACCCCCAAAACCCTGAACTTTGCTGAATTTACTGAGCTTTAGGCGGTTTGGCAAAAGTCATT
>NZ_JANSIG010000049.1:0-22139 GCF_047461975.1 Synechococcus sp. R55.3
TCCCTGATGCGTTCCCGCAGACGAAACGCCGCTTGCCGCATTCGCCTACGCTTGGGTCTCGGTGCTTTACTCAGCCTAGATTGCAGATCGTCTAGGTGGTAGCACAGCCGAGTGATTCTGCCGAAGTCCCCTTTGGCAATATCTACAAAACCTCCCGTCTCTACTGCCCTGCCTGCTGCTGCAGTTGCGGGTTCAGGTGCCGCCGAGGTGGGGTTGGGCCGGTCAACATGGGACGAAAGCATGCTGGACTTCTTGGGATCCCCGCCCTTGGCTGGATGGCATAGCACCCGGGGATCAGCTTTCGACCTCATTTCGACCTCATTATTTTGTAGATTTTGTAGCTCGGCTGGGTTGAGCAGAAAGAGCGCTGGGAAGCGCAACCCGTCCAAGGAGGTCGGAGCCGGAAGCCAGTTGGACAGGTTAAGGTGAAGAGACTGTTAAGATTCTTATGGTTTTGCTGTTGCCAAGGCAACACCGCACCAACTAACATCTCGCTACACTGCGACCGCTCATGATTCATCCTCTGCTGCAACGGCTGCACCAATCCACCCTGACCCCGCTGCGGGATATCCACTGGACGCCGGAATTGTTCGGAATCCTCTTGGTGTACTTTGTGCAGGGGGCGGTGGGGCTGGCACGGCTGGCCACCAGCTTTTACCTGAAGGATAGCTTGGGCCTCAGCCCGTCTCAGGTGGCGGCGTTGATGGGCGTTGCCATGAGCCCCTGGATCCTCAAACCCCTCTACGGCCTGCTGTCGGATACCGTACCGGTGGCGGGCTATCGGCGTCGTCCCTACCTCTTGTTGTCAGGGCTTCTGGGGTGTGGGGCTTGGCTGGGGATGGCCCTGTGGGCACCGACGGCTGGTCTGGCCACCCTGTGGATGGTTTTGGGATCCCTGGCGGTGGCGGTAGGGGATGTAATCGTAGATTCGCTGGTGGTGGAGCGGGTACACGGCAGTGACTGGGCGGGGACGGGCACGCTGCAATCTTTAACTTGGGGAGCAACGGCCTTGGGATCCCTGCTCACCGCCTATTTGGGAGGAGCGCTCTTGGCCCATTATCCGCCGCAGGTGGTGTTTGGGCTGACGGCCTTTTTGCCGTTGTTCATCGCTCTGGCAGCTTGGGTTATTGCCGATCAACCGGTGGCGTTGTCCCAGGGCTGGGATCCCTTGCAACAACAGGTGGGGCAGGTGTGGCGGGCGCTGCGGCAACCCAGCATTTTGCTGCCGGTGCTGTTTGTGTTCGTTTGGCAGGCCACTCCCAGCGCCGATGCGGCTCTTTTTTACTTTGTCACCAACGATCTCGGCTTTGGGCCGGAATTTTTGGGTCAGGTGCGCTTGGTTACCAGCATCGCCAGTTTGCTGGGGGTAGGGATCTTCCAAGTGTACCTGCGGCGGCTCCCACTGCGGCCCCTGTTCGGCTGGATGACGGTGATCTCGGCGGCGTTGGGCCTGACCAGCCTCATCTTGGTCTATCACCTCAACCGGGATTGGGGCATCGACGATCATTGGTTTAGCTTGGGGGACAGCCTGGTGCTGACGGTGGCAGGACAGATTGCCTTTATGCCGGTGTTGGTCTTGGCCGCCCGCCTCTGCCCCCCTGGGATCGAGGCCACCCTCTTTGCCCTGCTGATGTCGGCCTTTAATTTGGCGGGGTTTCTCTCCCAAGAGCTGGGATCCCTGCTGATGCATGGGCTGGGGGTAACGGAGACCGATTTCAGCCGGCTGGGGCTGCTGCTGATCCTGACCAACCTTTCTACCCTCTTGCCCCTGCCGTTTTTGGGCTGGCTGCCGGAAGAGAGCATAACCCTTGGCGGAGCAGAACTGGAGGCGGAAGCCCATGCCTCTCTGGAATCCTTTCTGCGGGATGTGCAGGCAGAAGAAGCGGAGACAGCCTTGGCGATGGAAGGGGTCTCTCTGGCCGAAACCGACCCAACCTAAAGAGACTCTGTCTGGCCTCGGGAAAGGCATACAGCCTCGGTGTCCAGCCGCTAAGATGGAGGGATGAGCTGGGTAGCCCCCACAACTCACTCGGATCTTTCACTTCAGGAGGGGACCGTGCTTCATCGTAGGATCTATCAACTCAGCCGCGAAGGCAAGGATGTGTGGATCTATCTGCGGGATCAGGGACGCTGGCTGGAACGGGCCAAGATCCTCGATATCGAAGGGGACACCATCCTAGTTCGCTACGAGACAGAAGATGAGGAGGAGATCTGCTCCTGGGAGGAGATGATTCGCCTGGAAAGCATTGGAGCTGTTGCTCAGCGCCTTTCCACCATTCCCAAGGGGATGCTCAGCACGTCAGATTTGCTCACCTCAGAAGACTGCCCTCCGGCTGAATTGCTGCATCCGCCACTGTTGCCTACCGAAGGAGAAGATCATCCCAGCAGCGAGCGCCTCGTGGAGGATTACTACCTGGATCGGGAGGCTCCTGCCGAGCTGCCGGTGCGCTCCAGTGGGGAAGATCTCAAACGGGCGGATCGTGCCCGGCACGATGCTGAAGGCACGGATTGAGTTCTCCGTTTGCCAGAGCGGCGCAGAAGAGCGCTTGACATCCTCAGGTTCAGACGCCAGCTCAGAAGCCTAGAGGTGGATGGCCCGGCCACGGCCAGAAAAGTTCTCTAGAGTTCACCTTGGCAGATGAAGGGGATCCCAAGGGCGGGATCTACTTTGCCAGGCCCTCAGTTGTGCAGGGTCGGATGGTCAGTGGGCCGTAGAACTCCTCTTGGCACAGCTCCACCTGAGAGCGGGCAGCCATTAGCAGCAATGACCAGAAGACTTGAATGGGGTGAATGGTCCCGCTGCTGCCGTTTTGATAGCTTTTTTGGCAAAAGTGTTGCTGGAGATCGACAAAGCTGATCTGGGTCAGACCCTGCTGCCAAAGCTGAGCCAGCAGAGATTCTAGCTCGGCGGTGGTTTCCAAAAGGTTTTCCGGGTGGGCTAGCTGAGTGATGGCCGACAGCGCTTGCTGGCGAGAAATCCGTTGGGCCAGCGGCTTTGGGGCAGCTTCGGGCTGGTGTTCCAGCAGGGTTTCCAGCTCTTGCAGGTGGGCGATGAGTTCTTTGAGGGTGATGGGCCGGGTACGTTGAAGACGGGGTGCTGCCCTGGGTTGCAACACGCGATCCAAGTGCGCCAAAGACCAGCTTGGCCAGGGATCCACTTCTACCTCCACCGGGCTGGGCTCACTTTCTTCTGCTTCTGGTTCTGCCAAAGCCATCGCCTTGAGATAGACCAACATGGCAGCGTGGAGCAGGGCTTGTCCCGACTCAGACAGGTCATGGCTGCTGCTGGTGGGAGCCATACGGGCCAGAAAGCGATCGATAACCTCGATGACCTGCACATCCCAGGGATCGATCTCGCCTCGTTCTGCCAAATCAATGAGCAGAGCAATTGCCTCTTCGGTCGGTGAGTAGGCCATAGCACCCCACAGCTCCCTGACCCTTACTGTAGCCCTCAGGCCGGATCCCGGCTATCTCTAGCCATCTCCCATGCCGATCCGAATCCTCTGGCTCAATCGCTGACGTGGTAATATAGAGATCCTGCTCTAGTCGATAGCTGCTAGAGTGGTATCTGCGGGCGGTTAGCACAGTGGTAGCGCACTTCCTTCACACGGAAGGGGTCACAAGTTCGAATCTTGTACCGCCCATACCCGCAAACCTGCTCCTGCAGCGAGCTTCAACAGTCCAAGTCCTTCTCCTGGAGGAGAGATACAGGCGGCTAGAAACGACTTTTTCCGCCCCGGGGTCTCCCTGAAGCGCGCCTTAGGGAGAGGGCTAATGGCTGTTGAGAACAACTCCGCTTGAGCTTCCAGCGTCTTTGCTGCCAGGCCAGTGGAGAAAGGGAAGAATGGTAGCCTAATAAAGGGTAGGGTTGAGGCCATGCAAGAATTTCGTCCCGCTAACGCGATCAGAAACCTTCGCTTCATACTCCTGGGCTTGTGGATCTTGAGCCTGCTCGTTCTCCTCATCCAAAACTGGGGATCCCCGGCAAGAGTTGTGGTGGGTGGGCAATCGGGATCCCCGCTTCCTCTATCGTTGGTGCTATTGGCCTCTTATGGGGCAGGGATGGGGCTGGGATTTTTGTATGTAGGCTCCTGGCGATTGCACGACCGGGTGTTCCAGCGACAGGCAATCCGTAAGTTAACTCAGTTGAGCGACCGAGTTCGCTTTTTGGAAGCCCAGCTGATTCCCCCCGACCACTATTTGCCCCAAGATCTGCCGGAGTACGAGCCGGATCCCCAAGCAGGCCGCTATTCCTATTCCAATATCCCGCCGGAACGCATTCGCGATCCCGCTCCTGAGGACGACGATGCGGCAGCAGCTCCCAACTGGCGGATTGTCCAGCGGCCCTACGCCGACGAGGAGGAGGAAGGATGGGATTCCTAAACTGGTGGAAATCGTCTGCCGCTCCTGCGTCTGAGCCCGATCCCCGCCCTGAACCGCGGGGACAGAACAACTATCTGCTCATCGTCCTAGACAGTTGCCGCTTCGACAGCCTGCTGGCGGCCAACCCCAAGCACTTGCTGAAGTTGGGCCCTCTGGAAAAGCGCTGGAGCTACGCTTCCTGGACGGCCCCTGCCCATTACAACCTGCTCATGGGCCTGCTGCCCCACACCAGCCCCATCCACGTTTTTGCGTCCGAGCACTACAAGCAAGATTATCTGCGCTACAACGAGCGGCTCGGCACCCGGCAACCCATTGAGTTCAAGCATCTGCTGCCTCATCTCTATTTGCCGACGCTGCTGAAGCATCAACTGGGCTACACCACCCACGCCATGGTCTCCATGCCGGTGCTCAACCCCAGCACGCTGCTGAATCGGGATTTCGATTCCTACCGCCTCATGCCCCAGCACAACGATATGGCGGCCATGGTGGAACAGTTGCGCTTCGAGCCGGATCGCCCCAGCTTTTACCTGTTAAACGTGGGCGAAACTCACTATCCCTACGCGCTGCCCGATGAGGATCCCAGCTTGTGGCCCCGCATCTCGGGGGTGAATGGGGTGTTGAAGCGGCTGGATGAAGGAGAAGAGGACGGGATCCCCTTTTTCGATTCGGCCCAGTTGGAAGAGCTACGGCAGCGACAGATCCAGGCGGTGCGCTACCTGGATGGGATCTTTGAACAGCTGTTCGACCTGGTTCCCAAAAACACCTACATCACGGTTACAGCCGATCACGGCGAACTGTTTGGGGAGGGAGGCTACTTCGGCCACGGCCCTATCCACCACGAAAAAGTGCTGGAGGTGCCCTTTATCGAGGGCAAAATTCGCTAGGATGAGGCCCTCACCCCCAGCCCCTCTCCCTGAGGACAAGGGTGGCCATCGATAGCCCAGCAACTGGGCTTACCAGGATTGAGCCTCTGTTTGCCTGCCGGTTAACGCGATCGCCTGAATCGCATGGGCAGAGCCTCTTTCCTTTTGGAGCAGCTAGATCTGCTGGGTCTCCGGCTTGGGCAGGGTAGGATCCCGGCGGGGTTCGCCGTTGGCGCTACTCGGACGGAGCCCTTGCGGGGATCCTTTTACACCGGAACCCAACCCATCTTCGGCGGCCAGGTCGGCAGAGCGGGCGATCTCGTAAAGGCTTTTCACCACACTGCTGAGGGGAATGGCGACGATCACGCCCAGGATGCCCCCCAGTTGCGCCCCCACCAACAGGGCAATCAAGATCCACACTGGATTTAGCCCGATCAGCTCTCCCATCAGGCGGGGGGCGATGACCCGATCCTTCACCTGCTGCACGATCAGGGAAACCAGCACCACTTTAAGGCTGAGCCAAATGTCCTGAAAGGCCAGCAACACCGCCGCCGCCCCAATGCCAATCACCCCCCCCACCAGGGGGATGACCTCCAGCAGGCCGATCAGCAGGCCAAACAGGAGCCCGAAAGGTACCCGCAAAAACCCAAAAACCGGCACCAGCATCAGGGCCGTGATGAACCCCAACACCAACTGGCTGATCAGAAAGTTCTGAAAGCTGAGGGCTAGGGCTTCGCCAATGCGCGGCCCCCAAGGTTTGGGGAAGAGGCTGAGCAACCCCTGCCAGAACTGGCCCCCGTAGAGCAGCATGTAGAGGGCCAACACCAGCACCAGCACCAAGTCGATCACCTGGTTGAACGTACCCAGAAGGAGATCCAGGGATTGGCCGGCAATTTTCTCGGCGCTGGCCTGCAGGCGGTTGAGAAGGGTATTGACCAGCTCCGTCTGGCCAAGGTTGATGTTGCGCTCGGCGGCCCAAAGGCTAATCTGGTCGAGCCAATTTTGTAAGGTGTCCACCCACTCTGGGATCCGCGCCCCCAGCTGCACCACTTGCTTGGCCAAGACCGGCACCACGGCGATCCCCACCAAGACCAGCAGCACCACCGAGAGAGCAAAGACCAGGGTGACCGCCAAACCTCGACTGACCCGATAGCGCCGCAGCACCTGCACCGGGTAGTTGAGCAAAAAGGCCAGCACCGCCGCTGTCAGGATGGTGGTGAGCAAATGCCCAAACAGCCGACCCACCTGTATGGCCAGCCAGCCGCTGATGACGATCAAGATCCAGGTGAGCAGCAACCGCTGCAAGGGTGAGAAGCGATTCATGCCGGAGCCATCCCCAAGGGATCCCAAAGCGCTTAAAAACCCAGGATGCTATACCCACTATCCACGTAGATCACCTGGCCGGTAATGCCGCTGGCCAGGTCGCTGGCCAGAAAAGCCGCCACATTGCCCACCTCTATTTGAGTGACATTGCGCCGTAGGGGAGCTTTCTCCTCCACAGCATGCAGCATGGCATGAAAATCGGAAATGGCCGATGAGGCCAAGGTGCGGATTGGGCCGGCAGAAATGGCGTTCACCCGGATCCCGGCAGGGCCCAGCTCGGCAGCCAGGTAGCGGACACAGGTTTCCAGGCCCGCTTTGGTGACGGCAGCCATGTTGTAGTTGGGCACCACTCGCACTCCTCCCAAGTAGGTCAAGGTGAGGACACTGCTGCCGGATCTCAGTAGGGGCTTGGCAGCCCGGCAGAGGGCAATCAGGGAGTAGGTGCTCACATCCATGGCCAGGGCAAACCCCTCCCGCGAGATATCGCTGAAGTTGCCGCTCAGCTCCTCTTTTTTGACATAGGCCAGGCAGTGAACCAGAATATCGACCTGACCCCATTTTTCGGTTACCCCCTGAAACAGATCGCTGATCTGCTGATCGCTTTGCACGTCGCAGGGGAGGAGAAAATCTGGCTGCAAGGGATCCGTGAGTTGCTGAACTTTGGTTTTGAAGCGATCCCGCTCGTCCGGCAGATAGGTAACCCCTAGGCTGGCCCCCGCTTTGTGCAGTTGCTGAGCAATGCCCCAGGCAATGGAGCGCTCGTTGGCAATGCCGGTTACCAAGGCTTTCTTTCCCGTCAGCTGTAGCATGGCAAAAAAAGTAGGGGTGTATTCCTTTCTATCCTCCCACAGGTGGGAGCTGGGGCTGGGAGAAGGGATCCCAGGCACTCCTGAACTCCCGTTAAAAAGGCCCGGCTTCCACAATGAAAGTCCTTTTGGTTGAAAAGGAATATTGTCTGCTGGATCTCCGCAGCCCTGTTACCCGTGCCGAAATCATCGAGCACCCGTGGTCGTTGGAAGATACCTCCCTCAACCGGGCTGATAGGTGGAAGCAACGTGCAGTTCCTTGAGCTGCTTCGCCTCAACGCTGGAAGGAGCGCCGGTGAGCAAACATCGCGCCTGCTGGGTTTTGGGAAAGGCGATGACATCCCGGATGGAATCTTCCCCGGCCAGCAACATCACCAGCCGATCCAGGCCGTAGGCAATGCCGCCGTGGGGCGGGGTGCCATACTCAAAGGCTTCCAACAAAAAGCCAAACTTGTCCCGCGCCTGTTCGGGGGTGAGGCCAATCGCTTGAAAAACCTGCTCCTGAATTTCCCGCTGGTAAATCCGCAGGGATCCCCCTCCTACTTCCACGCCGTTCCACACCAGGTCATAAGCCTGGGCCCGCGCCGTTTTCAGGTCGGCCAAGTCGTCGGGGTGGGGGGCGGTAAAGGGGTGGTGCAGGGCTTCCAGGCGATTTTCTTCGGCGTTGAACTCAAACATGGGAAAGTCGGTGATCCAGAGGAGATTCAAGGCGTTCTCTGGGATCAAACCCAGCTCCTGGCCCAGGTGCAGCCGCAGCCGGCCCAAAGACTCGTTCACCACTGCCGCCGGCCCTGCCCCAAACAGCAACAGATCCCCTGGCTTGGCCTGGGTGAGATCCAGCAACCGCTTCTCCTGCTCGGGGCTCAAGCTCTCTTTCAGGGCGCCGATGGTATCGAGGCTGTCGGGCCGCACCCGGATAAAGGCCAAGCCGCCCGCCCCATACTGGGTGACCAGCTTGAACAGATCCCCGCCTGGTTTGATGCGGGTGTTGGAGATCTTTTCATCGCCGCCGGGCACTGGCAGGATTTTGATCAAACCGCCCTCAGCCAGCACTTTGGCGAAGACTTTGAATCGGGATCCCTGAAACACCTCCGAAACATCCACCAACTCCATCCCAAAGCGGGTGTCAGGCTTGTCGGAGCCGTAGCGGGCCATGGCCTCGGCATAGGTCAGGCGCGGGAAGGGACGGGGCAGGTGGATCCCTTTGACAGTTTTGAAGATATGGCAGATCAGTCGCTCGTTGAGCTCCAGGATCCCTTCTTGATCCATGAAGCTCATCTCCATGTCCAACTGGGTGAACTCCGGCTGCCGATCCGCCCGCAGATCCTCATCCCGAAAGCAGCGGGCGATCTGGTAGTAGCGATCCACGCCAGCCACCATCAGCAGCTGCTTAAAGAGCTGGGGCGACTGCGGCAGGGCAAACCACTCGCCGGGGTTGACGCGGCTGGGCACCAGGTAGTCTCTGGCCCCTTCTGGGGTGGAGCGGGTGAGAATGGGAGTCTCCACCTCGACAAAGCCCTCCTCGTCTTCTAGGAAACGGCGGATGGCCTGGATGACCCGGTGGCGCAGTTGCAGGTTACGGGCCATGCGCTCCCGCCGCAAATCCAGGTACCGATAGCGCAGGCGGATCTCTTCTCGCACTTCCTCTGCTTCTTCTCCCGAGACGCTGAAGGGGAGCTGCTTGCCGACTGGACTGAGCACTTCCAACTGTTCGGCATAGATCTCGACCTCGCCGGTGGCCAGCCGGGGGTTGAAGGAGTCGGGGGGCCGTTGCTGGACAGTTCCCGTTACCCGCACCACATATTCGTTGCGCACTTCCCCCGCCAGTGGATATGACTGCGGAGTTTTCTGCGGATCCGCCACCAGTTGCACAATGCCAGAGCGATCCCGCAAATCCAGAAAGATCACCCCCCCGTGGTCGCGGCGGCGGTCGATCCAGCCGTAGAGGGTGACGGTCTGGCCAATGTGGGCCGGGCGGACTTCGCCACAGTAGAGGGTGCGGGCCGGGCGATGGATGGCAGCAGGCATGGAAGAGGTGAGAGAACAAGGGTCTGAGCCCCTATCATACAAAACTCAGACCTCCTGCCTCGACTCAGCTTCTCAAGAGCATTCAGGGGATCCGCCCAGGGCTACCACAATCGTGCAGGTGTTGTGGCGCATCATGGCAACGTAAGTTTCGGCGCCGCTGCCTGGCTCCCCCAAAGAGTCCGAGTACAGTTTCTGTTCGGCTACCTTGACCCCGGCTTCGGTGGCCACCGTTTGGAGGAGAGCGGGGTTGAGGGTGGTCTCAGCAAAGATAGCCGGCACCCGCAGAGCGCGGATCTCCTCCACTAAGCGGGCCACTGTCTGGGCGCTGGGCTGTTCTTCGGTGCTGATCCCCAGCAGGGATCCCCCCATTTTCAGGCCGTAGGCTTGGGTGTAGTAGGCAAAGGCATCGTGAGTGGTCACCAAAACCCGGTTGGGAGGGGGGATGGTCTGAATTTGCTCCCCAATCCAGGCATGAAGCTCCTCCAGCTCTGCTCGATAGGCAGCAGCATTGGTTTGGAAGAAGGTCGCCTCGCCAGGCACCTGTTCCGCCAGCTCTTGGGCGATGCGCTCCACCATGCGGATGACGTTTTCCACATTGCCCCACACGTGGGGGTCGGGAGTGGGGATCCCATCCTCCTCATTGGTGACGATGGGATCGAGGATCTCGGCCAAGGCAACCCGCCGCGCCTGTTGGGCTGTGGCCTCGATGAGGCGCATCAACCCCGGCTCCAGGTTGTAGCCGTTGTAAAACACCAAGTCTGCCCGCTCTAGGGCCATCCCATCCGCCGGTGCCGGCTCGTAGATGTGGGGATCCATCCCCGGCTGCAGCAGGCTGGTGAGCTGGATGCGATCTTGGCCCACCTGCTCCACCCAATCGGCGATCAGTGTGGTGGTGGCCACAACGCGGGGACGCGCCCAACCCGAACCGGCTAGGGCCAGAAAACTGCTGATCGCCAAGCCGAAGGCCGCTACCCAACGGCGCCGCCCCCAAAGGAAGACAGGACTTTTCATTATCGTTTCATGATTTAGGTACCCCTTTAGGGTACACTGGACTTACTCGAAAATGAAAGCAAAATGAAAAAGCAATCTGCTCCTCTCCCTCTTCGCCCGGCCAGGGGATCCCTGGTGGTGCGGGATCTGACGGTGCGTTACGGCAGCCTGCGGGTGCTGCAAGGGATCCAGGCTGAAATCGCGCCGGGGCGCATCACGGGCATCCTCGGGCCCAACGGGGCCGGCAAAAGCACCTTCCTCAAGGGGCTGTTGGGGTTGGTGCCGCTGGAACGGGGGGAAGTGCGCTACGGCGGACAAGCGCTGCGGGGAGAGCAAGTGGCCTATGTACCCCAGCGCTCGGCCATCGATTGGACGTTTCCCGCCACGGTGTGGGATGTGGTGTTGATGGGGCAGGTGAGAGCTGCTGGCTGGTTTCGCCGCATCGGGAAAAAGGGGCAGCAGCGGGCTGCTCAAGCCCTGGAGCGGGTGGGGATGGGGGCCTACCGGGATCGCCCCATTGGAAAGCTGTCGGGGGGACAACAGCAGCGGGTGTTCCTGGCGCGGGCCTTGGCGCAAGAAGCGGAGATCTACGCCCTTGACGAACCCTTTGCCGGGATCGACCAGCCCAGCGAAGCTATTTTGTTCCAGGTGTTGCGGGAGCTGGCAGATGCCGGCCACATCGTGATGGTGGTGCACCACGATTTGGGGCAGGCCCGGGCCTACTTCGACGAAGTGCTCCTCCTCAACCGTGTCTTAATTGCCCAGGGATCCCCGCGGGAGGTGTTGCAGCCAGCGGTGTTGCAGCGGGCCTATGGCCGAGCCCTGCTGCTGGACTCAGCTGCCTAGGGAGAGTTTGAGGTCAACAACGTTATGGAATGGCTCTGGCACAGCCTGGCGGATCCCTTGAGTTTTGCCTTCATGCAACGGGCTCTGCTGGTGGCGGTGGCCGTCGGCATTCTCTGTGCGGTGGTGGGCAGCTATCTGCTGGTGCAAAGCTTGGCCCTGCTGGGGGATGCCATCAGCCATTCGCTGCTGCCGGGCCTGGCCATTGCCTACATGCTGGGCCTCAACCTGTTTGTGGGAGCCTTTGTGGCCGGTCTCCTCAGCGCCCTCTTAATTCAATGGATCCGCTCCGCCAGCCCCCTCAAGCCGGATGCAGCCATGGGGATCGTCTTTTCGGCCTTTTTTGCCTTGGGGATCCTGTTGATCACTTTGATCCAGCGGCGGGCTCGCATCGATCTCAACCACTTCCTCTTCGGCAACCTCCTGGGGGTGAATGCTGTCGATGTGCTGACAGTGGTGGGCATCACCCTTTTGGTGTTGGGTTTGGTGGCCCTCTTCTTCAAGGAATTGACCTTTTACAGCTTCGATCCCTTGGGGGCCAAAGCAGCCGGCCTGCCCACCGAGCGGCTGGGGTGGGGGCTGATGGTGCTCACCTCCCTGACGTTGGTGGCCAGCATGAAGGCAGTGGGCGTGCTCTTAGTGTTGGCCATGCTGATCACGCCAGCGGCAACCGCCTATCTGGTGGTGCCTCGATTGCACCAGGTGATGCTGCTGGGATCCCTATTTGGGGTGAGCGCCAGCTTGCTGGGGATGTACGCCAGCTACTACCTCAATGTGGCCTCCGGCCCGGCCATCGTCCTGGTGGCCTCCGCCTGGTTTAGCCTGGCCTTTCTGGGCAGAGTGTTCTCAGGAACGCGATAGAAACCAGGGATCGCAGGTCGGGATCCCTGGCTCAAACCTCATCTGAGAAAGGGTATATGCATGTTAACTCAAAAGCGGGAAGAGCGGCCATCCCGACCGCCGCCTGCACCGGCCTGCCGAGGCAACGCCTTGTTGACCCTCAAATCCCGGCCCATCCAAGTAGCGCCATCCAGCTCGTCGATGGCCTTTTGCTCATCAGCTTCGTTTTCCAGCTCCACAAAGGCAAAACCTCGCTTACGGCCAGTCTCCCGATCCACCGGCAGCTTAATTTGCTTAACGGTGCCGTATTCGGCGAACACAAGTCGCAGGTCTTCTTCGCTGGCCTTGAAGGACAAATTACCCACAAAAATGGTCATGGTGTAGCAAACTCCGAACCTTACCCTTTAGCGTTCAGTTCGGAGGCTCACCTGGTTAAACCATTCGCTCAATCCGAACCTCATGCCAACCACATCTTAGTCTTCCCAATGGCATTTGCAAAGCCATCCTTCCAGCTTTTTGTCCGAGAATTGGGAGAAGCTTTTGTAGCAAGATGGAAACTCAGGATCCTAACCTTCATGGGCGATTGCTTTGGCCCAACGGTTGGCGTTTGGGGATGCCAGGAGAGCGGGGATAAGGAGGCGGCGTGGGGGCTACTTTCTCCAGCAGTAGGCAGTGGCGCACCCCACGGCTGCGGGGTGTGGTGAAGGCTTCTACATGGATCAGTTTTCCGCCCAGGATCTTGAGGGCCCGCTCCAGCGTTTGGGCTTCTGCCTCCGTCCAATGGCCACGATAGAGAATGGCACGCCCCCCTACTTTGAGCAGAGGCAGGCAATACTCGGCGCAGGTCTCCGCCGAGGCCAGGGCCCTGGCCAGAGCAATATCATAGCTGCCCCGTTCCTGCGGGTCTTGCCCCCAAATTTCGGCCCGCTGAGCCACTGCCCGCGCTTGGGTGAGGGAGAGCCTTTGCAAGGTGTCCTGTACAAAGGCAATCTTGCGTTGGGTGCTGTCCAGCAGGGTAAAGCGGGTTTGGGGCAGGGCAATTTGGGCCGGGATCCCTGGAAACCCTGCCCCGGTGCCGATGTCGATCCCCCGCCAGGGCTGAGCTTGGATTGCCTCCCAGGATCCCAGCAGGCGTAGGCCCCGCAGCGAATCCCACAGGTGTTTCTCCCAAAAGTCGATGGGATCGGTGATGCGGGTCAGGTTCTGGGTTCGGTTTCCGGCCATCACCAGCGGATAGAGCTGTTGCAGTTGTTGCTGCTGCTGTTCAGAAGGCTGCCAACCCAGCTCCGCCAGCCAGCTTTCCCACAGCGTCTTGAGCTGTGGGGGCTCAGAGGAAGAAGCGTCAGCCTTCTTCATCCCAGGGATCCCAGTTTCAATCCAGCGGGGATGGCTCTGTCGGCCCAGCCTTTCAGCTCTTGGGTCAAGCCCTGCAAAGAACGGTCGGTGCCCAGCAGCTCTTGGTTTAAGCAAACCAACTCCTGCAAATCCAGCTCCTGACAGTTGGCCCAGTCTTCCGCCAGCAAGTTGATCGGCTGGGGCTGAGTTTGGAGCAACTGATGAGAGGCCAACTCCAGCTCCACATTCAGTAGCACTTGCTCCAGCCGTTCTACCCGCTCCTGCATTTGCGCCAGTAGGGCTGCCAACTGCTGACAGCAATGGTGAACCCGCTGAGCATAGACCTTGAGCGGCAGGGTCAGCGGCAGCAACGACTCAGACAACAGTTGAATCAGGTGCTGGGCCTCCAGTTCTTCCAGTTGCAGGTCTTGCCAAATGGCGTGGTAAAGATGGAGCGAAAGACGACAGGTTTCCAGGCGCTGGTAGCAGGGCTGTAATACAGAACCGCGCAGCTCCTGCAGATAGTCGGCCCACAGTTGCCCAGCCTCTACTACCCAACCTGTCTGGAAAAAACTCCACCCCTGGGCCAACAGCCAACTGATCAACAGGCCCGCCAACAATTGGTTTTTTTGTCGCAACAGGAAAGGCGAAAGGTGCTCTCCCCAAACGGCTAACCCCAGCCAGATCAGGGCAGCCAAAGTCAAATGGGGCAAGCTGATCATCTCGGCCAACAGCTGGGCAGACCAGCGCTGGCGCAGCATCCAGATCACCCCGGCGCCCAAGCTGTACAGCCCTCCCCCCAACAGCGGGATCAACACCAGCCACAGGGGTTGTCCCCTCCACAGGTGCGATAGTGACCCATCTTCGCCCAGCGCATCCCAACTGAGCAAGTACAAAGCCAGCAGAGCCAAAACCACGACCCAGCCCTGCTGTCGCTTGAGACGGCGGGCTAGAAGACGACGGCGGCGGCGCAGATAGGTTTGAAAGGACTCGGCAACAATCGACATAAAAAAATGGCACTGCGGATCCCTACCAATACCCCCACCGGCCTGGAGCGCTCCTTCACGATCATAAGTCTTAACTTTGCTAGGTCATCTGGCTTCTGTATTGCGTTGTTGGCGGGAGTCATGCCCAGCCGGTGGCCAGCTTTTTCAGGGGCTCATCAGGCGGTTTTTCGGCGAGACTCCTCCGAGAAGCGCTGTTTTCTCGGCAAGCCTGACAGAGGCTTTTTAGAGCAGGCAGCCGCGTGCAAGCTCTCCACCCCTGTTACCATGGAAGAGCCCTTAATGTTTCTTTCGTATCCATCGTATCCATAGCCAAGCTAGTCTCTTGGACCGGCTTTTTTATTGTGCACTGTGCCAGGTTTTGTGATCCCTTCTGCATCTCCTCCCAGTTCCGGCCTTTCCCCCCTCGAAGTGCAGCGCCAGATGATCGTCATTCTCGATTTTGGATCCCAGTACTCTGAGCTGATTGCCCGCCGCATTCGCGAAACCCACGTCTATTCGGAAATCCTTTCCTATCGCACCACTGCTGAGCAACTGCGGCAACTGCAACCGCAGGGCATTATCCTCTCCGGGGGCCCCAACTCGGTGTATGAGCCAGGCGCTCCGGTGTGTGACTCTGAGATTTGGAACCTAGGGATCCCGGTTCTGGGGGTGTGCTATGGCATGCAACTCATGGTGCAACAGTTGGGGGGCAAGGTGGAGGCAGCCCAGAAGGGGGAATATGGCCGTGCCGCTCTGCACATTTTGGATCCCACCGACCTGCTCACCAACCTGCCGGAAAACAGCATCATGTGGATGAGCCACGGGGATTCGGTTACCGAACTGCCGCCGGGCTTTCACACCTTGGCCTCTACCGACAACACCCCCTGTGCCGCCATTGCCGATCCAAGGCGTCGTCTCTACGGGGTGCAATTTCATCCGGAGGTGGCCCACTCAGAGGCTGGCGCCTTTCTCATCCGCAACTTTGTCTATCACATCTGCGGTTGCGAGCCCACCTGGACAACGGCAGCTTTTCTGGAGGAAGCCATTCGAGAGGTACGTGCCCGTGTGGGCAATAAGAAGGTGCTGTTGGCCCTCTCGGGGGGGGTAGACAGCTCTACTTTGGCTTTTCTGCTGCACAAGGCCATCGGCGACCAGCTCACCTGCGTGTTCATCGACCAAGGGTTTATGCGCAAGGAAGAGCCCCAGCGGCTGCTGCGCCTTTTCCAAGAGCAATTTCACATTCCCGTCCACTACGTGGATGGCCAGGAGCGGTTTCTCCGGCAGTTGCAGGGGGTTACCGATCCCGAAGAAAAACGCAAACGAATTGGGGCAGAGTTTATTCGCGTGTTTGAGGAAGAATCCCAGCGGCTGGGTCCTTTTGAGTACTTAGCCCAAGGCACTCTCTACCCAGACGTGATCGAGTCTGCCAATACCCATGTGGATCCGGTTACTGGAGAACGCATTGCCGTCAAGATCAAAAGCCATCACAATGTCGGCGGCCTGCCCGAAAATCTGCGCTTTAAGCTGGTAGAGCCTTTGCGCAAGCTCTTCAAAGACGAGGTGCGGCAACTGGCCCGCTCTTTGGGTCTGCCGGAAGAGATTGTGGGCCGCCATCCTTTTCCGGGGCCGGGGCTGGCCATCCGCATTGTAGGCGAGGTTACCAAAGAACGGCTGGAAACCCTGCGAGAAGCGGACATGATCGTGCGGCAGGAGATCAACCGCTCCGGCTACTATCCCAAACTTTGGCAAGCCTTTGCCGTGCTGCTGCCAGAGGTGCGGTCGGTGGGGGTGATGGGGGATAAGCGCACCTATGCCTGCCCGGTGGTGGTGCGGCTGGTTACCAGCGAAGACGGTATGACCGCCGATTGGGCGCGAGTTCCCTACGACCTCTTGGCCACCATTTCCAACCGCATCGTCAACGAGGTGCCCGGCATCAACCGCGTGGTTTACGACATCACTTCCAAGCCCCCTGGCACCATCGAGTGGGAGTAGGCGGGATCCCTTGCGTCTGGCCTCGATTCCCGGCTGGATCGATGGCTACCTATGGCCAGCTTCCGGCAGGGAATAGGAAGGGCTTGAGCTGAAGGGCTGAGCGGCTTGGACTTCCATTCGGGCCAAAGTCGTAGCGGCATCCGCCAGTTGCAGAGCAAGGTTGGCACGGCTAATCGGATCCCGGGCATTCCAGAGATCCTGTCCCAAACAAAACACCCGATAGCGAAAGGCTTTGATCGAGCGCGATGGGATGACCTTGACAGTCATGGCTACAACCTCTTCTCCACAGAGACGTGAATAGTCAGCAGAACCCGCTCGGGCTCAAGGTAAACAAATGTTACCAAAACAACCTCGTCCTCAGAGGCAATACTGACCGGGCAGGTGGCTTTCGGGGGCTCCACCCGTTCATGCCGTACCCCCACAGTGTATTCTCCAATCGGCAGGTCATCAAATCCAGCGTCTGCATAGATCAACTCAATGGTTTCTTCTGCAATCAACTGCCCCTCTCGCTCCAGGAAACTGAGAAAAGGGATCCCATCGATGGAGGTGAGCGCGTTGTTGGCCTGGTTGCGGATCATCACGAAGATGTCGGACATGGAGGGTGCGCCATCACCTCAGGGGTTTATGATCGAGGGTGCTGGAATGTAGCCCGACTTTCTTTAGCCTGGACTGCCGCCAAGTCCTGATTCAGCGACCAAACCCTTGACCCCACGTGGCCGGGCGGGCAAGACAGGCTTGGAGTTTTTTCCGCAGCTGGGCTGTATCGAGGCGCTGACCGATGAGCACCAACTGGTTTTTGGGCTGGCGAGGCCACTCATCGCTGCTGAGGGTATAGCGCCGACCGCTGAGGTGAAAGATATGTCGCTCTGGGCTTTCCTCGAACCACAACACCCCTTTGGCACGAAAGACTGCATCGGGCAACTCGTTGAGAAAATTTTGGAAAGCATCCAAAGAGAAGGGCTGATCGCTCTCAAAGGCTAGGGAGTTAAAGCCGTCAGCCTCGATGTGGCTGGGATGGGAGTGGTGATGGTCAGGGTGCTCGCAGTGGTCATGATCGTGCTCATGGTCATGGTGGTCGTGACTGTCGTGATCATGGGCTTCTTCTTGGGGCAAGGAACTGGCCTGAAACAAATCGGTATCCAAGATTAGCTCCAGGGGAACTGCGCTGTTGACGGTGCGCAAAATGCGGGCATCTTCTTTGATCTCGCGGATGCGTTTTTCCAGACGCTCGATCTCGGCTTCCTCGACCAAATCGATTTTGTTGAGGAGAATCACATCCCCATAGGCAATTTGGCTGTAGGCCACGTTGCTGTTGAACAGATCGGGGGCAAAGTTGGTGGCATCTACCAGGGTGATAATCGAGTCTAGCCGCGTCAGATCTCGCAATTCTGGCCCCAAAAAGGTGAGGGCCACCGGCAAGGGATCCGCCAATCCCGTGGTCTCCACCACCAGGTAGTCGATCTTGTCGGAACGTTCCATCAACCGCAACACGCTTTCGGCGATGTCGTCCCGGATGGTGCAGCAGATGCAGCCGTTGTTCAACTCCACCAAGTCTTCTTCGCTGGAGACGATCAGCTCCGCATCGATGCTGATCTCGCCGAATTCGTTGACCAGCACCGCTGTGCGCATCCCTTTCCGGTTGTTGAGGATGTGGTTGAGAAGGGTGGTTTTTCCACTGCCCAAAAAGCCTGTGATGATGGTGACAGGTAAGCCGCGCTGGGGCACTTCGATGGTTGCAGTCATAGAATGGCAGCGATCCGATATAGAGGGAACTCTTCCACTTTATCCTCTTGTCCTCATTGCCCTAGCTGTCTGAAGCCGATTAAACCCTTCAGATGCGATCAGTAGAGCCTTTGCGCCTCGGCATTGGCGGCAGCCTTGGCTGTCTGAACTGGATGGTCTCTCTCTTTCCGGCTTAATCCTCCAGGGTCAGATCGCTTCCTCTAATCCCCCGGCCCTGAAAGTAGGGTTATTTCGATTCAAACTGGGACAATGCACCCAACACCTAAAACGCTGGCCGCGTCGTCGCGTCAGCGTTGCAGAGCAATAATGCACGGAACCAGAAAGCTTTCCTCAGTAGCCCAGGCGTCTCACCCTAACCTGAAACAACTATAATCCTCTGAAAGCTCCAGAAACAATGTCTCTGGGTAGACCACAGTACAGAGCCACCCTAGCTTGGCCTGTCAAGATGCCTACCTGTCCTGAGTCACTTCCACCTGGTTGCCCGGCTCTAGGCTGACGCGGAACTGTTGTGCGCCTGTTGGCAAGGGATCCGGCGGTAGCTCCGGCAGGTCGGCAAATGGGGTTTCGGCTCGGCGCTCTCGGGCAAGCTCATTCTCCGGCTCGGCGGCCAGGGGGGATCCCGTCCTATCCACCGTTACCCGGTAGACCAAGCTCTCCGGCAAATCGGGGGGAGACTGCCACTGCTCCGCCAGAATGTCTCGCAGACGAGAAAGGAGATCTGCACCTGCTGCCTCTCTTCCCGCTGTTGGGTCAGATTCTTGAGGGGATGTGGCCAAAGGCTGTGACTGATCCGACAAGGCAGGGGTGGTGAGCTGCTCTTGCGGGGAAGGGGAAACTGTGGGATCCCTAGGGGGGCGACTGGCCCAGATCCCAACACCGGCCACAACTGCGATCCCTCCCACCAGCAGGGCCGCAATCCCGGTGGGCTGTCGATACCAAGCCCGCGTCACCGGAGTTCCCAGATTGGCCAGTTGGGGAATGTCATCCGCCACCTGGGAGAGGTTCTCCAGCAGGTCGTACAACTGCGTCATCGACAAATCCACCTGCGCGATGCGATCTTCCCCTTGGCGCACCGTGAGGCGATGAAAAATAAAATCAAGCGGACGGATGGCCACGGTACCGCTGAAGGTTCCCTTGGGTTCCCCACTCAAGTGGGATCCCACGTAGCGGTCGATTACGGTGATCAAATCGTTGAGCCAAACGTTATCGCCGTGTAAAGTTTTGACTGTCTCCCCCTGGCGGATTTCCAACTGACACTCGAAGCTGCGCTGGATGGCTTGCAGCGGCGGCGTTGCAGAGGAGTCTGAAGAATTGGAATCGGCAGGGGCTTCTCCCCGTACAGTCAGCGTAGAAGTGGGCTGTTGATAGGTGTGGCTAACCAGGGTAAGGTTGGGCATGGCAACTGCGGGCGAACAACACGGGTAGAGGGCTACAGAGGCGATAATTGACAAAACTGCCTCAAGAAGAGGGTGAGGTATCGGGGCCGGAGCTGTGGGCTACCCCCTCTTCTTCCAGATCGCTGCCGGCAGGCAAATCCATCTCAGGACGGCTGAGCAAGGCTTTCCACAGGCGCTGAGCGCCTTTCGGGCTACTGTAGAACATCAGCTCAATCAAGATGCGCAGGGCCAGCTCGGTGAGGCTATTCTCATCGCGCACGTCCCCATCCACCATGCGGCTGCGGTAGTGGGAGAGAAATTCATCCAAGTAATCCCCCACCAGCGGTTGACGGAAGGGGCTGAGCTCTTGATCGACAGCGGCTTCCAGTTGCTCCAAGGTGCTGCGGATACGGGCTTGTTGCTGAGCAGCCAGATAGGCAATCACCATCACCAGGGCGCGGGCCTCTTCGATATCCACCTTTTTGCGCCCACCGCTGCTGCGGCGTAAGGGGTTAGCATTGCGCAGTCGCCAGAGGGTCACCCGATCGCCAATCTGCTCTTCCAAGTTGAGGGCTTTGGCTGCGGCCAGAACCGCTTCGGAACTTTCTCCGCTCAGGGACTCCAACCCCAGCAGTAGCAAGTCCAACTGGGCTTTGATGGTACCGGTGGCTGTGTTCAGGCCAACGGGCCGACTGTCTAACTGAATGTGCTTGTGTTCCACCGTCACGCTGTCAATGGGAGCTTTGGGTTTCGACGAAACTCTATGATCTCCTGTCCAAGCCAAACCTGCAACCTACCTCCCTGCGCTCTAGTCTAAAAGACTTTGGGCATGCTAGACTGCTCGCCAGCCTGCCGAGAGTTGAGCTCTCAGGGTTCTTCCCCAAAACGGGGTAACTCTGGATGCATCTTAGACCAATAAGAATGGGTTTTCTGGGCCGGTTTCTGTTTCGGCAACACCCCTACTCCTAGCTGAACTTGGGCTTTTGGACTCAGGGGGATGGCTACTTATAATGGGGAAAGCAGCTGCTGCTTTGGCCTTTAAGAGCTAAGTGACTACCCACCTTTATTGAGTTTCCCTTTTGTTGACACCAGCGACTCTAGGTGCAGCTTGATTCATCATGGCCTCTTCTGCTCGCTGCAGTACTCAGCCTGTCCCTGTTCACTGGGTCTTGATCTTCAGGGATCGATTGGGGCAGAGGGGGGTTGTTCTGGATAGTATCTATTACTCAGTGGGACGGTCTAAAGACAATCATATTCGCCTTTACGATCCCTGCGTCTCTCGGAAACACGCTTCCCTCATCCGCATCCCAGGTTCAGGGCCAACTGCACAGGGATCCCTGCAGTACAGCTACATGGTATTCGATGGCAGTCCGGGATCCAGGCCCAGCACCAATGGCCTATTCGTCAACGGAAAACGGGTTTTGTCCCATCGCCTTCAGCTCCTAGATAAGATAAGGTTTGGGCCGAACGTAACAGCAATTGTGGAGACAACGGATCGACTCAGCCCGGAAACCCTAGCCAAGTTATTGCAGCCTCTGGATGCTGCTAGCTCTACATCCCCATCCACCTTTGATTTTAATAAAGACACGGAGCCGAACCCGGAAAACCTGGCTCAGCCAGAGGAAGAGGATTACACTGTTGCCTAAGCCAACCCAAACAGTCTTCTGAATCCTCCTGTGCCCCCCATCCCACCTGCTCTGAGCGGCTACTGGCAAAATGCCTTTGACCTAGAAGACCATCTGGGATCCTTCCTGGGCCTTGGGGCTGCCGATCTGCGGGAGAAACTGCGGGCAGGGCAGCAGCAATTGGCGGAGTTGGGCCGGCGAGACTTTGGCTGGGATCGGGCAGATGCGTTTTATCGGGATCAGGTGAGATCCGCCTATCTGCTGGATTTGGCGGCTTGGCACCTGAGCAGCACCGACTACATCGGCGATACCTTACGCCTGGTGGCGGATCATGCCCGCGGGTTGGTGTTGGATTTTGGCGGCGGCATCGGCACCCATGCTATCGGGGCGGCCCTCTGCGCAGCGGTGGATCAGGTGATCTTCTGGGATATCAACCCCATCCATCGGCAGTTTGTGCAATGGCGGGCGGAAAAGCTGGGCTTAACCGAGCGCATCCACTGTCCAGAAAACTTCCCAGAAGAGATCTTTTTTGACACGGTCATCTGCTTCGATGTGGTGGAACATCTGGCGGATCCGGCAGCGCAGTTGCGGCAGTTTTACGACTGGCTCAAGCCGTCAGGTAAGCTTTTGATCAACTGGTACTTTTTCAAGGGGTTTAACGGCGAGTTTCCTTTTCACCTGGACGACCCGCAAAAGGTAGAGCAATTCTTTCAGGTGCTGCAAAGCTGTTTTTTGGAGGTGTTTCACCCCTATTTCATTACCGCCCGCTGTTACCGCAAGTGGGATAAAAGCTGAGATTGGAGAAAACCAAGGTGCTGCGCTATTTGCGGATATTGTGGCTGTTTTGGAGCACCTCAATCGCGGCAGAAATGGAGTACCGTGCCAATTTTTTCTTTGCCAGCCTCAGCAGTCTGGGTGGCTTGGGATCCGCTCTGTTTGGGCTGTCGTTGTTTTACCAGCAGGGGCACCGGCTGGGCGGTTGGAGTTGGCCGGAAGCCCTCATCGT
>NZ_JANSIG010000050.1:0-21411 GCF_047461975.1 Synechococcus sp. R55.3
GGGCCCAACGGATTGCTTCAGCAGAGACGGTAGTGTGCACCTCATTTTTCCAGAGGATCTTTTGCAGGGTAGTGATGAATACCATTGGTCTTAGCCCTCTTCAGCCAGGAGGTGATTTTCGGAAGAGTTCCCAAAAGAGGGCTGGATCCCCTACCCCCGCATAGGCAACCTCGAAGGGTAGAGCTTAGGATGGCTTGACCCATCTCCTCTTTATCAGCTCTCTCGCTGCCTATGAACCTGTCATCCATTGCCAAGCCACAGCAGCTTTCTCTTTTGCTGATTGCACTTCAGCTAACTCTGGGAGCGCCGGCGACAGCTCATCCGGTCACCAGTTCTGCAACGGACTCGACAGCGACAGCCGTTCAGCGAGTAACGGAAATTCATGGCGGAGCTGGGCCTTGGGCCGTGGTCGGCTATCGCATGGGGATGCGCGCTCTGCAGGAGCTGGGCTTGATGAGTCCAACTCCCCACACTTCTAGGAACCGTTTTCTGGTGGAGGTCATTCACGAGTCGCCGGCAGAGATCCCGTTCGTGTGCATTGTGGATGGCTTGCATGCTGCAACAGGGGCCAGTTTGGGCAAGTTGAACTTGAAGCTGGTGGAGGTCGAATCTCTTGAAAAAATGCGCAGCGTGGTCATCCACCGAGAGACCGGCAAGCGGGTGGAGTTTCAAGTTTTGCCTGAGTTTATTGACAAATACCGGAACTTGCCCCCGGAACAACTGGCGGCTGCAGGGCAGGAAGTTCTTCAACTGGCCGATGAGAAGCTTTTCCGTCTCGCCATTAGCCCCTAGCAGGGAATATCACTGCGGGATCCCTTCGGCATTCCTAAGCCAATCAGCTCCAGACCTAGATGGGTGGCCACCTCTGCCGGATGCTCTCTTTCTGGAACTAACTCTGATTATCGTGGGCTCGCTAGGTACCCCCTAAGGGATCCGGGCTTGAGCGAATACATCTTGAGGGATCACCTTTAGACCCGGCAGGAAATCATCTTGAATGGCTTGGGATCCCGTAAAGGTGCGCGGCGGGGCATCGGGATAGAAGACGGTGATGCTCTTGGCTTGGGGATCCACCACCCAAACCCTGGGGATCCCAGCCTCCAGATAATCGGTTGCCTTCTGGGCTATGGCCCCAAAACTCTGGCCAGCAGAAAGGATCTCGATCACCAACTCGGGAATGGCAAAACAAGGCTCATCGGTCATGGCCTCAACTGGCAATCGCTCGTTGGAGATGTAGGTGAGGTCGGGAATCGGGATCCAGGGCTCTGCCTTTCGTGTTAAAACAACTGCCCACTCAGTATGTGCTGACCCAGGCTTAGGACACTCAGGGCTAGAGCACCAGTCCTCCAAAATTTGCCACAACACCGGTTGGAGACGAGCATGGAAGCGTTTTGGCGACATGGGTTCGTTTTTGGAGACGGCCCGCCCATCGACTAGCTCATAGACAATATCCCCCTCCGGCAAGGCCAGAAACTGTTCGGGAGTTAGCTTTTGACCTGAAATGGACAACTCTGGAGTCGATAGCATCACAGGATCCCCGTTGTTTAGGATGGCCGAATCTCTGTCTAGGCTAGCTCTGACATCCCCCACCTTCACCGTTTTGAAACAGTTGTCGAGCAGGGATCCAAATCCAGCGGCAAGATGGCTCCACTCAATTTTGGGGGTAGAGATCCCCATCTTTCTGGCACCGGCTGAGCAGAGGATGCCACTTTTCGTGAGAGGATAGGGCAACATTCAACCCAGAACCCTCTCCAGGCAACTTGAGAAGGGGGGGCTTCCAAGCTGCAGTAGCTTGAAGATGCCCGTGCTTCAATGCTTGAAAGCCGTCATCGAGAGGATCCCTATGGCCAAGACCCTTTTGACCACTCTAGGCACCAGCCCCTACAGCGAGACGGTGTATGTTTTTGGGGAGCGGAAAGCCGATAGAACCCGTTATGTTGCCAAAGCCCTCTGTCAGCTCTTTGACATCGAGAGGGTGATTGTGCTGCTAACCCAAGAAGCACATGACACCCATTGGAAGCATCTACAGGACTGCCTACCCCCCCACGTGGAGAAAATTGCCAAGGCCATTCCTGAAGGGAAAACCGAGGCAGAGACCTGGGAGATCTTCGATGTGCTGGTCGATAGCATCGAGCCCCATACGCGGCTGGTTTTCGATATCACCCACGCCTTTCGCTCCATCCCCGTACTGGTGCTCTTGGGAGCCGCCCTTTTGCGCAAGGCCAAGAATGTAAATATTCAGGGGCTGTACTACGGTCTCTATCTCAAAGACCAGCAGGAAACACCCATCATCGATCTCACCCCCGCCCTTCGTCTTTTGGACTGGCTGACAGCTACCGACAAATTCATCAGCACCGGCTCGGCCTTGGAGTTGGGCCAACTTTTGGATACAGTTCAACGGGACTTTTACCGCCAACCAAAGCTCGGCAAAAGGGATCCCAGACCTACTCGGCTGCAAAGCTTTGGCCGAGCCATCCGCAATGTTTCCCGCTCTCTTGAACTGGTAAGACCTGTCAATCTCCTAAAAGAGGACTTGCCCAATTTGCAAAAGCACTCCACCGCGGATCTGGAGCAAGAGGTGGGTCAATTTGCCAAGCCTTTTGGCCTGCTGCTGCGAAGCATTCAGGATAGCTACAGCCAACTGGCTCTACCCGCGGACAGGGCTTCGGATCCCAAAGCCCAAGTTCAAAAGCAATTTCAACTGCTGCGCTGGTATGTAGAAAAGCGCCTCATCACCCAAGCTCTTCTACTGGCCCGGGAGTGGGTGGTCTCCGCCCTTTGCCTCTGTGAGGGGATCCAAAACTACCTCGAACGAGAAGAGCGGCAGGGAATTGAACACCAGTTGGCATCCCTCATTCCGCGGAAAGACCAGCCCCTTGGAGATCCCCCTGCGACTGGCGAATCGGGCCGATCCCTCATCCCACGGGAAGACCAGCCCCAGGCGCTTCCTCCTATTACCACCCATGTGCCCGACGCCAAGCAGCTTGCCGATCTCTGGTCTCGCCTCAGCCAGTACCGCAACGATGTTGCCCATGTGCAGATGAATCCAGACCCTTTGAACAGCGAAGCTCTAGAAAGCTTTGTTTTGCAAGACCTGCTGCCTGGCCTGGAAGAGCTGTTTCCCAAATTGACCTGGGCAGAAGGGAAGTTGGAAGGGGATCTTTCCACTTCTCCGTAGGCTAAAGACATCGGTTCGCCCTCAGGTTCTGGGTTTTTGGTCAAACAACGGCTATTGAGAAATACTGAAGAAACCTGAGGGCTGGCCGGGATCAGATCGATTTTGTTTTGTAGCTTCTGTAGCCACGACATCGGGTGGCTACCGGGGTTTTGTTCCTTGTTCGAGGAGTTCCTAACTGTTCTGTTTCTCCAGCGAAAACACCATGTCTTACTACTGGCAAGCTAAGCTCTGGGGTCTGTTACATGATCCCGCCCTCAAAGCCCTACACGACAGGACTGGCCGCTCCAAGGAAGGGCTGTGGACCAGACTGGCGGCGATGCAGGGATGGTCTTCTCCCAAAGCCGAGGGATCCCCTCTCAGAGGTGTGGGAGATGCGGATCTCATCGCCTCGGCCAGCGACCGCGCGGCCATTGGCCATTTGCCCATAGCCATCAACTATCAAGTTGAGGATCGCAACTTGGGTCTTGGACTAGAAATGAGCCACTTGCTCTCCGGGCGCAAGCGCTTTTGGCAATTGGCCGATGACCAACACCAAGCCCTCAAGGATGCCCGCTCCCGTGCAGACTACCTGATGGAACGGGAGGAGAGCGCCATCCCCGATTGGGTTTGGCAAGAGGAGGATCCCCAAAAAGTGTTTTGGTGGTTTTGGCGGTGCTTTCCCCAAGCTATTTGTCAGGAGTTTGGGGATGAAAGCTTGCTGTTATTGCCAGCAGAAACCCGGCTGCCAGACGGATCCCTGTGGAGCCACGCCAGCGTCACCGCAGCCCTAGCGGGATGTTTGGCCGGCTACGACGAGCCCAAGTTCGCGCGTCCCTTCTTGGTGAGCTTTACCTTCAACCCCATCCAGGAGCTGATCAAAGCCAGCCGCAAAATGCGGGACTTCTGGGCTGGCTCCTGGCTGCTGCACTACCTTTCTGCTCGCATAAGTTGGCGACTAGCTGAAAAATACGGTCCCGACTGCCTACTCTACCCCAGCCTCTATGGCCAGCCACTAATCGACTACTGGCTGCGGGAGAAGTACCCCGAATTTGAAGAATGGATCCCTCAGCCTTCGCCTAACGCCCTGCTCACCGCCGGCTTTCCCAATGTGCTCCTGCTGCTGCTGCCAGAAGAGCGGGTGGAGGCGGCCATGCAGTTTGCCCAGCAGACCCTCAAGGAAGAATGGAAGCAGTTGGCCCAGAGGGTGCTGGATCACCTGCAGGGGGATCGCCGCTGGCTGAGGCAGTTGCACCCAGAGGATCCCACCTGGCAGGGATGGCTAGAGCACCAGTGGCAGCACTACTGGGCAGCCGTGCCCTTGGGATCCCCGGCTCACTCTCTCAAGGATACCGGCATCCTTAGGCCCCCTCAGGTTTCCATTGATGAGGATCCCTGGGTCAGTGCCCAAAACCGCACCCATCACCTAGAGGCCAAGCAAAAGCTCTTCGGGGATGAGGAGCTGGAGTTTCTGCGGGCTAGCTTTTGGGATCCCAAAAAGCAAGAGCGCCGCCAATACAAGGCCGGACTCAACGTGGGATCTTGGTGGGCAGCCGCAGTGGAGCAAAGTCGGCGCCTACAGGCAGCTTGTAAGCAGGCCCGCGATTGGCAGCTCCCCGTTGCGTTTGGGCCGCGCAGCACCGTTTCGGGCTTGGGGCCGGTGGTGCATCCCTCGCCGCGGGAGGGGTGGATAACGGAGGGAGAGAGTCGGCGGCTTTGGCAGCGGCAGGCCGGGCTCTTCGATGGCCGGGAACAGCTCAATGCCACCGAAACCCTCAAGCGGGGCTTGTACAAAGTGCTGCCGGAGCTCTTCCGCGAGCTGGATGAAGACCAGATTGCCGCTTCCTACCCGGATCTCACCGCTGGCGTAGCCGGCTACCTCAAAACCCAAGGGCGACGGGAACGAGAGCACTTCGAGCAGGCCTGTCAGGCAGTGGAGGCCCGCTACCCGGAGGTCAGAGGGGTGCTGCGGGAAATGCGGGGCAAATGGGGGATCCCGTGGGCCGACCAGCAGGAGCTGTGCTACCATCCCCGTCTGCTCAATGCCGGTTGGCTGGTGGAAGACCTGGAGCTGGACGAGGAAACGCAAAGAAGCTACCGGCAGGACATCGAGACGCTTCTAGGCCGCTACTACCCCAGCGTTAACCCCGCCAGTTGGTACGTGCTGGCTGCCGGGGATGGGGACGACATGGGCAAATGGCTCAGGGGCGAGAAGATGAAATCCTACTACGACTATCTGCCTCAACCCCTACAGCGGCTGGCCAACGGGCAAACGGAAGCCATTGGCGAGGTCTTTGGCAAGGACAAGGAGGAGCTGGAGCAAGTCAAAGACGCTTTTCAGAAGTTTGTCAAAAACAGCCGCAAGCGCATGGGGCCTGCCACCCACAGCGCCCTAAGCCGCGCCCTGCTGGATTTTTCCGGCCAGTTGGTGCCCTACCTAACAGAGCAACGCTATGCAGGCAAGCTCATCTACGCCGGTGGGGACGACGTTTTGGCCTACACCAACCTCTGGGAGTGGGATGGCTGGCTGTGGGATATTCGCCAGTGTTTCCGGGGGGGAGAGGATGACTGGCGGGAGTTTGAGAACCTGGGGGACTACTGGCAGTGGAAAAAAGGGCGGCCTCCCGAAGGTTTGAGCCGGCGCCCCCTCTTTACCCTGGGATTCGCAGCCACCATCAGCTTCGGCGTGGTGATTGCCCATCACTCGGTGCCTCTGGCCATTGCCCTGGAAAACCTTTGGCAAGCGGAAGAAGAAGCCAAGGGCCACCTCTATGCCCATGGCTGCCCCAAAGACAGCGTGCAGGTGCGGGTGCTGTTTGCCAATGGCAACCAACTGGTGAGCACCAGCAAGTTCGACACGTTCGACAAGTGGAAGGATCTCCTTGATTTTGACTGGAAGCTCATGGGCCAGCAGCAGGATCAAAGCTCTTTGTTTGAACAAGCGGCCCAGCTTTGGGAGCAACACCCAGCTCCGAGCCTAGAGGCAGTGCGCGAGTGGGCCCGGTTGTTCTGCAGCCGCCGGGATCTCTTCAAACAGGAATCGGAGCAGAAAGAACACTTCCAGAACAAGCTTGTGGAGTTTATCCAGCATTTTTGGCAGCACAGCCTGCCCGCCCAGCCCCAGGAGTGGGATCTGGAGATCAAAAACTGGTTCAAGCTGGCGGCTTTTGTGCTGCGCAACCGCACCGTGAAATTGGGGAGGAACGGCCGATGAGTTGGTTTACCCTATCACCCTTGGATGTGTGGATGTTTCGAGATGCTAAGCCCTTTGCCCCGGGAGAGCGGGCCTGGGCCAACAGCAGCTTTCCCCCTAGCGGCCATACCCTTGCTGGTGCTATCCAGGCTTACCTGGGCCAGCCCTTGACGCTGCGGCTGCGGGGCCCCTTTCTCTGCCATGACGAAAGGCTCTATTTCCCTGCCCCTCTGCATCTGGAAGACGGATTCCCCCTTGTTCCCGTTCCTTGGTTGGACAAGACGGATCCCTACTTCCATTGCCGCTGGGATCCCACCCGGCCAGCCCCGTTGGTGTCCCTGAGGCCAGCAGAGGAGGAACCCGAAGGCAGCCAGAGCAGCAAAAAGAAGAAAACAGGAGGCTACCTGCCCTTCGAGGTGGTGCAAAAGGCGCTGGAAGGCAAAGGCTGGGATCTCAGCCAGGCCGTCAAGCCGCCGTTGAAGTATGAAGTACGGCCCCACAACACTCTGCAGGTGAGCAAGCGGCAAGTGCGAGAAGCCGATGGCTACTTTGTGGAGACCTGTATCCGTCTTCAGCCGGGCTGGAGTTTGGCCCTTTCCATCGAGTGCTGGGATCCCGATCGCGAAGCCTGGGATCCCTTGCCCCTGCAGCAAGAAGTGGTTGTGCGGCTGGGGGGAGAAGGCCACGGTGCCTTGCTAGCCCCTTGTCCGAAGTTGCAGGCGCAGTGGCAGCAGTTGCAGGCCCTTTCTCAGGCTACCTTTCGCCAAGCCCGACGCGCTTTGGCCTACTTAGCGACCCCAGGTGTGTTCATCAAAAAGGTGGACGGGCGTTCCCTCTGCCGCGCCTGGCCCTGGGAATGGAGATTGGCCACTCCCCACCCCGCCCATCCCCTCACCGGCCCCTTGGTGAGCGTGGCCACCGGCAAGCCCGTTGCCATCAGTGGACGCCTGCGGGTGGATCGCCCCCCAGAGCAGCGGCAGATGAGCCTGCCCGCCCCCCAAGTTTTTGCCGCGCCCCCTGGCAGTATCTACTACCTGGAGCAGCCGGCCCCCCTCAACCAAGAAGAGCCCGAGCTAGAAGATGGCCGGCTCAACGTGTTCCACCGCTGGCGGCTGTTGGGCTATAGCGAGCTCCTATGGCTGCCTTGGGCCAACTGAGTTTTGCTTTCAGTCCTTGAATACTTACTCGCAAAAGGAGCCCATCCATGACTTTTCAGATTGCCTACCTCCATCTATTGACTCCCCTGCACACTGGCGGCACCACCCAAGAAGGCAACCTCTTGGGGATTGCCCGCGAATCCCACACCCATTTGCCCTACATCCCTTCCAGCACCATCCGGGGCAGGTTGCGGGCCAGTGTGACTGATAAGCACAAAAAATTTGAGCTCTTTGGCAACGAAATTGGGGAAGGGGATCAGCTGACCCAGGGATCCATTTGGATTGGGGATGGCTCTTTGCTGTGGATCCCTGTGCCCTCCCTTAGCCATGGGGTGGTGTGGATAGGCTGCCCGCTTCTGCTTAAGCGCTGGCTGCGGCTAACAGGCCAGAGTCTGCCAGTGCCGGATCCCTACAGTACGAGCTTGAAGGCCGACCGACCCATTTACCTCAAAGATGCCATTCTCAAAGAAGGTCTCAAACAATGGTCGGAATGGAAGAGCTACACCAAAGATCCTAATATCAGTCGCGTGATTGTTTTACCAGATCAGCACTGTGCCACCCTCATTCAAATGAGCCTGTGGCGGCAGGTGAAAGTCAAGCTTAGCGAGCACAAGGTTGTGGAAGGAGGCTTCCGCTACGAAGAGGCTATTCCTCCCGATAGCTTGATGTACTTTACCTGGGGGGTTACAGCCCAAGCAAATGGCAGTTCTCGACAGACAGCAGAAGAGTTTCAAAAGCTGCTGCAATCCAACCAGATTATGCAGATTGGCGGCCAGGAAAGCTTGGGCCGAGGCTTTGTGGAGCTGTCTTTGAACTAGATCTCAACCTAGGAGGGAGGTTTTATGAATAGCTTTGACCCGCGTACATTGGCCAAGCCCGTTTACGAATCCCTGTGCCAGCTCAGAGCACAAACCAGGGATCCAGAAAGGCTAAAAGAGCAAAAAAACCAGGCTGTGGAGCTCTACACCTATCTTTCTACCTGGGGTTTGCTGCGCCTCAAGGCCGAAGAAGACGCCCTTAGCCAAGAGGGCAAAAAAGAGGTGGTCAAGGAGTTTTTCGATTGCCTAGAAAAGATCTCCGGTCAAAACGAAATTGCCAAATCCAACGGCCTGGATCGTCTCATGGGGTTGGGAGTTGAAGAGTACCTGGGCTTAACAGGACTGGGACTTGCTTTGGCGCAAGAATTCAGCTTCTGGGCTACAGCCATTTACCATGACGTTAGCGGAGGGGACTAATGAGTGTAGCTGTTCCAATCCAGTCTATTTCCCTGTGTGAAGGAAGCCAAGTGGTCATCCATTCGCTGACTTGGCAAGACTTTGAGAGCATTTTGGAGGAGTTAGGGGAAGACCGCCACACTCGCGTTGCCTATTACAACGGCACTTTAGAGATTATGTCTCCCTTATCCAAACACGAGCGCCCTCATCGCATTGCCGGATACATTGTCTCAGCCATTCTCGATTCTCAAGGGAGAGACTGGGAAGATTTTGGCTCAACAACCCTTAAAAAGTCTGGCAGTGCTGGGGTAGAGCCTGACACCTGCTTTTATGTCCATCACCTGGAGCAGGTGCGAGGGTGTGAGGGAAGAATTGATGTTGATCTATTGCCCCCGCCTGATCTGGCCATTGAGTCCGACGTTACTTCCCGGACCTTTATCGATGCCTATAAAGCTATTGGCGTGCCGGAAGTTTGGCTCTTGGGTGAGCGAAGTTTGCGGATATTTATTCTGCAGGGAGAAGACTACGTAGAATCGAGCTGCAGCCGGCTTTTTCCAGACTTCGACATCTCCAGTCTTGTACCTCAACTTATTCGACGCGCCTTAGAAATTGGCACCAGCGCTATGTTGCGCGAATTTCGGGAAACGCTTCGCAATTCCTAATACTGCTTTCCAGCTTTAGGAGAAGATCAAATGCCTAGCAATCGTCCTGCCAACGCTCCACAACCTTCTCCCTGGCTAGGGCATCCCTTGGATCCCAACCCCAGCCCAGATCCCACAGCGAGCTTTATTGAATATCTGCGTTGGATGAGGGCTCCAGCAACTCCTTTCAAAGACGGAGCCAAAGTCGATCTGGTGCACCAGGCAGAAGCAAAGGCAAACTACGGAGCGCGCCTGCAAGTTCTAAATGCTCGCATCAAACGCATTGCCGGAGAAAAAAACACTTTTCAGGTCACCTGTCCCTGGCGAATTCGGGTGGGTGGAGCCAAAGGCCCGGAAAGCATGCTGCTGCCCGCTTTTGATCACTTGGGGATCCCCTACATTCCCAGCTCCACCTTGCGGGGGGTAGCCCGCACCCAGGCTATTCGAGAGTTGATGCGGAAGCACAATCTGTCTTGGGAGGAGGCAGATAAAGCAGTGGCACCCTGGCTTGGGCACCTGGAAGCTGAGGATAAAGATAGTGCTGGCAAGGTGATCTTTTTGGATGCCTACCCCGTGCCAACCCGGCCTCAAAGACAAGGGGATCCTGATAATTCCAAAACAGGAGGTCTAGCTGTCGATATTGCCAATAATATCTGGAAGTGGAACGGTCAAAATCTTGAATACTCACCTAATCCCAACCTCTTCTTTTCTCTCAAGCAAGCCACTTTTTTGATTGGCCTGCGCAAAGGCCCAGGCTGCACCGACGAGATGTTAGCCCAAGTGAAAGAATGGCTTATCCGCGGGCTGGAGCAAGGAGTGGGATCCCAAGTCAATACCGGCTACGGTCGGCTGATTCAAACTGGCAAAACTCTATCTCAATACAAGGGAGAATTCTTGCGGCTGCCTTTTGAGCTGGAGGGTCAGTTGATCCACGGGCGGCAAGTGGTCAACTGGAGACCTGATAGGAACCGGTATGACAACAAATCAATTGCCGAAGTCCGACCGGTAGCCTTTAAGAACATGCTGCGCTACTGGTTTCGAACCTTTGCCCTGGGTGTTTTGCCCGTGAAGCAGGTGCAGGAATGGGAGGGGCAACTTTTTGGGGCCATCACTCCCCAGCAAAAACATGGCTGGATCCATGTGGATCTTTTGAAGGGGCGAGTAACTCAACCAGAGCCGGAACTCAACCAAGCGGGAAGGGGGAATCCTGCTGGACAGCAAGAAGGGATCCTCATTCTCAGCCTTTCTGAGGAGTGCCACAACCATGCTTCAAAGGAGAACCAGAAAGCGGTGCAAAAGCTCTTTCGGAATCTGACCTGGATGCTGTTTCACCTGGGAGGTATTGGCCAGGGGGCAAGAAGGCCCTGCTACTCTCGCCAAGACCGCGGTAGAGCTCCTTGGTGGCGGGGATCCACCCTCATTCCCAACTCCGAAGATTCATTTTGGAATCTGCCAGAGTCGGTAGAGGAATTCCAGAAACTCTTTCAGAAGCGGCTGCGGGGCTTTTTTGAAGCACTCCAGGTTTTGACTGGGCAGGCCATTGATCCCAGCAATCCCAAGAGCTTTGGTCAGGTCAGCAAAGAAAAAGAAAAGTGTCCTGAAGCTGTGGATGCCCATTGCAGGATTGTAGTCTGCAGCGGCCCAGAAGAGTTTAATAAGCCCTATGCTTTGGCTGTTTTGCACAAGGTAGGCAAGATAGCGCCAGGAAAATACGACAAGTTTCTCTGCGGCGACACAGGCACGCCGTCCCCTGTCTGGATTGCAGATTTGGATGACTATCAGGTGGTTACCGTTTTTGGGGCAACGGTGAATCCTAGGAAAACATATCTTGAAAACCTTGAGAGAAGAGCAGTTGGCTTTGCTCAAATCTGGCCATTCCAGTAGCAGAACGTTAGAAGAGGCTCAACATGTCGAGAAGGAAAATCAACGTCAAAGCTCTAACAAGTCTAATCACAGCTTTAATCAACGGCTCAATCACACTGGCCATCTTACTGATTGCCCCTTTGGGATTGGCAGCCGTAATTACAAACACGATCCTTGTCATGATTGCTAGCTTCTTTTCGGGCAGTCTGGCCGAGATCGTGATGGGTTTCTTGTCAAGTCCTGAAATTGATGTGGAGATTTTACCGGAGCGTGGCCGCTCTAAACCCGGCAATGCCATAGATCAGAGGCGAGGCGCTGAAGATCTGCGTCGTCATGACGAATAATGCGAACTTTATATGTCTCTCAGCAGGGGTGTAGGCTAAGCCTTAAGCAAGAGTTCGTAATGGTCTATTTGGGCGAGTCGCTCTTGCAGGAGGTGCCTCTACCCTTGCTGGAGCAAATTTTAATCTTTGGCCGATCCCAGGTCACCACAGACGTAGTGAGAGCGTGCCTGAGGCGGAATATTCCTATTGCCTATCTCTCCCGGCTAGGCTATTGCTATGGTCGCCTTGTTCCTATAGAGAGGGGGTACCGCCGCTTAGCTCATTTGCAACAAGCGCTCCCTGAAGAATGGCGATTGCAAACGGCAGCCCAGATGGTGCGAGCCAAGCTGCTCAATAGCCGGGTGCTGCTGATGAGACAGCTCAGGCAACGCCCCACTGAAACAGGGGATCTGACCCTGCGCAGTCTGGAACATTTGGCTGCTCAAGCTCTTGAGGCCAAGTCTCTAGATCAATTGCGGGGCATTGAAGGAGCGGCTGCGGCTCTGTATTTCCCGGAATTGGGAAATTGCCTTCAGCAAAGGGGCTTTGTTTTGCTTAACCGCACTCGACAGCCGCCCACTAACCCGGTTAATGCCATGCTCAGCTTTGGCTACATGGTGCTCTGGAACCATCTATTAACCCTGATTGAGCTGCAAGATTTGGATCCCTATCAGGGTTGCTTGCACGCTAGCAGTGAACGCCATGCTGCTCTGGTTTCGGACTTACTGGAAGAATTTCGGGCGCCTATTGTAGATTCAATAGTCCTCTGGCTGATCAACAAGGGCATTATGAACATCGAAGAAGACTTTGAGTATCGCGATGGTGGCTGTTTTCTAAGTGATAGTGGCAGGAAAAAGTACCTTACAGCTTTCATCCAAAGAATGGAGGGATCCATCCAGACCCCTGACGGAGATCAACCCCGCTGGGATCTGCTAACGCAGCAAGTTAAAAAGTTTAAGCAATCCGTCTATAATCCTCAAGATTTGTACCAGCCCTACCGGATTCGCTGATGTTTCTTTATGTTGTTACCTACGATACTCCCTGCGACAAGCGACGCAAGAAAATTGCCGACCTGCTAGAAGGCTACGGCAAGCGCGTGCAATACAGCGTGTTTGAGTGCGTCCTCGACAAAGACAAGTTCGAGGAGCTCAAACTGCGGCTCCGCAAGAAGATCAAGCCCGAGGAAGACAGCGTCCGCTTCTATCCGCTCACTAGCTATGTCCTCGCCCAGGTGGAAATCTGGGGTGGGCCTGCCCTGACTGCACCCCCCAGCTCGGTCATTGTGTAGCTCAGGCAAGTCTCTTCCTACTTAAGCACTCGGTGTTTCCAAAAGCACACTCAAACGGTATCAACGCCTGCGCGAGCGATCCGCCAAAAGCCGCAAAGGCCGATTCTTTCGTCCGATCCCTCGACGCCTTGCGCCACAAGGCTTTCCGGCCCCAAAGCCCCCTCGCCAGCACCCTTTTTGCCGACTTTTTTCCGGATCCCTCGCAAATGGGTCTTGCATTCCTTGCCCTGCTTGGGTTTAATAGGGGTAGTGTTCCCCCTTCGGGGGGATCCCTAGAAATTGGAAACTTGGTATGGAAATCACACTACTGGGACCCTGGAACATTGTTCCCCCTTCGGGGGGATCCCTAGAAATTGGAAACGAAATCCTGGGTGTTGTTTCTTTCCCGATAAGGGAGGTTTGGTTCCCCCTTCGGGGGGATCCCTAGAAATTGGAAACTCCTCTGTTAATTCGTTGAGAGCACAAAACTCAACATAGTCTGTTCCCCCTTCGGGGGGATCCCTAGAAATTGGAAACTAGCACCAGTAGAATTGTTTCCCGTCAATGTTCTTTACGTTCCCCCTTCGGGGGGATCCCTAGAAATTGGAAACACCGTATGCGTGGAGTCGCTCCGTACGCATGTTGTGGTGTTCCCCCTTCGGGGGGATCCCTAGAAATTGGAAACATAACACAGCTTTGCAACTTGTGCCAATTGATTTAGGGTTCCCCCTTCGGGGGGATCCCTAGAAATTGGAAACTTCGGCTGCAGCCTTCATTTTCCTAGTTACTGGACGCTGTTCCCCCTTCGGGGGGATCCCTAGAAATTGGAAACGTTCCAGACGGGGGCGTACCCCTCAAAGGGTACCTGGCAGAGTTCCCCCTTCGGGGGGATCCCTAGAAATTGGAAACTTGACCTTTTCTGTTTGCGAGATACAGACCGCTGTAGTTGCTTGTTCCCCCTTCGGGGGGATCCCTAGAAATTGGAAACTGTGACCTTGACTACCTCCTCATGCGCATTGACGAACTTCAGTTCCCCCTTCGGGGGGATCCCTAGAAATTGGAAACTTGTGGACGAGCTGGCTTTGGTAGCAGCTCAGGCACCGGGTTCCCCCTTCGGGGGGATCCCTAGAAATTGGAAACTTTCTCCACATATCGACGTGGCAGCCCTGCTTGAAGGGCTTGTTCCCCCTTCGGGGGGATCCCTAGAAATTGGAAACTTCCATAGGCGCATACTCCATTAACCGAGGTAAGAAAGCGTTCCCCCTTCGGGGGGATCCCTAGAAATTGGAAACGAAAGACTTAGTGTTTCCTGCACTAAGTCTTTTTTACAGTAGTTCCCCCTTCGGGGGGATCCCTAGAAATTGGAAACGAGGCGGATGGGGCGGGTAATAAACAAGTCCACGCCCTGTTCCCCCTTCGGGGGGATCCCTAGAAATTGGAAACGTCCAACCGCTTTTGAGTGTAATCATGGTACCTCCCTTCAGTTCCCCCTTCGGGGGGATCCCTAGAAATTGGAAACACATAATTAGCGAAGGCGTTAGCATAACGAACCATGTCAGGTTCCCCCTTCGGGGGGATCCCTAGAAATTGGAAACCGGGTGGCCCAACCCAACTTGGGCCGTTGCGTGCGAGCTGTTCCCCCTTCGGGGGGATCCCTAGAAATTGGAAACCCACAAGTTGTATGCCTCTCCTAAATGGGAGGCAAGAGTTCCCCCTTCGGGGGGATCCCTAGAAATTGGAAACCTCCAGGACCTTTCAGAACATTCTCTGAGAGGTCCCTAAAGTTCCCCCTTCGGGGGGATCCCTAGAAATTGGAAACCAGGATGGGTCCCCTCTTATTGTAGCGTGTCAGTAAAGGTTCCCCCTTCGGGGGGATCCCTAGAAATTGGAAACTTCAGAACCTATAGGGGAAATCCCAGAACGACCTAACTATAGTTCCCCCTTCGGGGGGATCCCTAGAAATTGGAAACAAGTGACTTTCTCTAATTTCGGATTCCGGTGTGTGACCGGAAGTTCCCCCTTCGGGGGGATCCCTAGAAATTGGAAACCACAAAGTGCTCTTTATTGGAGTGCGGGTTAACCCAGGTTCCCCCTTCGGGGGGATCCCTAGAAATTGGAAACTACAAGTTCCAGATTCTGTGCCTGGGCAAACCTCGTGTTGCTGTTCCCCCTTCGGGGGGATCCCTAGAAATTGGAAACGTGGCAGCCTTTTGGTGGGGAAACTAGTCAGTGAGTTGGTGTTCCCCCTTCGGGGGGATCCCTAGAAATTGGAAACTGCTTCAAACGAAGATCCCTCTCGTTGTGGTAGCGGTATTCAGCTGTTCCCCCTTCGGGGGGATCCCTAGAAATTGGAAACTAGATAAGGAAGCAAGAAGGCCTAGTTCAGGTATTTTTGTTCCCCCTTCGGGGGGATCCCTAGAAATTGGAAACCTTAGATACACAGCAAGTTGTGTATCAGTTAGGGACTTGACAGTTCCCCCTTCGGGGGGATCCCTAGAAATTGGAAACAATACGCATTTTGACCTCCCTTCTCAGGGATAAAAGAACACCCAGTTCCCCCTTCGGGGGGATCCCTAGAAATTGGAAACCGCTCGATGCGCAACTTAACCGAGTTGCGGAGAAAGCGGGTGTTCCCCCTTCGGGGGGATCCCTAGAAATTGGAAACAGCCCGGCGGGCCTACGGGTACAAAAGGACAAGGCCTGTTCCCCCTTCGGGGGGATCCCTAGAAATTGGAAACCTGCCCCTCTTCGGGGTCAGTGGCGATGCCATCTACCTGTGTTCCCCCTTCGGGGGGATCCCTAGAAATTGGAAACTATGCGTACGTGGTAACTCAGTACGAACTGGCTAAGTATCGTTCCCCCTTCGGGGGGATCCCTAGAAATTGGAAACCTGGGTGCTTGAGGGGGAGGGGTTTAGAGTAGCGTGCTACCTGTTCCCCCTTCGGGGGGATCCCTAGAAATTGGAAACTGGAATGTAGAGTGTGCTACTGCTGTTATCAATATCCAGGGTCGTTCCCCCTTCGGGGGGATCCCTAGAAATTGGAAACGGTCAAACAGTACCCCAGTGTACTGCAGACCATAAGGCCGTTCCCCCTTCGGGGGGATCCCTAGAAATTGGAAACTTTCATCCGTCTCTCGAAGTGAGTTGGAGACCAAGCGAGCCCTGATGTTCCCCCTTCGGGGGGATCCCTAGAAATTGGAAACTCCAATTGGTTGTCAAACATTTCAGGAGGGGAAAATGTCTAGTTCCCCCTTCGGGGGGATCCCTAGAAATTGGAAACTCGATGAATTGGTCATCCCCACACACTGGGATTTGTGTGGTTCCCCCTTCGGGGGGATCCCTAGAAATTGGAAACATGAATTTACCGGCCTCGATCCAACTAACTCGCCCTAAGGTTCCCCCTTCGGGGGGATCCCTAGAAATTGGAAACGCAATTGCCAACCGCTTTGGGTTGTCCTGCCAGCCCAGTTCCCCCTTCGGGGGGATCCCTAGAAATTGGAAACCTCGTGTTGCGTACATTATTACGCCAGAAAAACTTAAGGTTCCCCCTTCGGGGGGATCCCTAGAAATTGGAAACCCGGCGTGTCATTTTGACCCAACGCTGCTGGACATGATTGTTCCCCCTTCGGGGGGATCCCTAGAAATTGGAAACATATACCAAGGACTTAGCAGTTTGATCTCCATATGTACTGTTCCCCCTTCGGGGGGATCCCTAGAAATTGGAAACGAGATTTGGCAGGCTTTCTTGTACTCCTCAAAATCGTTGGTTCCCCCTTCGGGGGGATCCCTAGAAATTGGAAACCCTCCCTGAAGCAGAGAACTGCGTCATGCAGAGACCCTACGGGTTCCCCCTTCGGGGGGATCCCTAGAAATTGGAAACACAATTTTAATAAATACGAGGAGTACCTTGAATATTGCACGTTCCCCCTTCGGGGGGATCCCTAGAAATTGGAAACCTAAAAATAAAAATTTAGATGATTTTGGAACACTACTAACCGTTCCCCCTTCGGGGGGATCCCTAGAAATTGGAAACATCGATATCGTAACAGTACTCAATTGCTTCGCTCGGTTTGTTCCCCCTTCGGGGGGATCCCTAGAAATTGGAAACGATTGAGCAGGACAACATCGAAGAATTCTTCGATGTCATTGTGTTCCCCCTTCGGGGGGATCCCTAGAAATTGGAAACCCCGAGTTGCGTTCCGCTTGAGACAAAGCTCAAGCGGTGCGTTCCCCCTTCGGGGGGATCCCTAGAAATTGGAAACACGACGTTTGGGTTGTTGGGGAAAGCGGATGGATTAAACTTGTTCCCCCTTCGGGGGGATCCCTAGAAATTGGAAACTTGCCGGAGCCACCGGCTCCGACCATAAAGACCACCTGTTCCCCCTTCGGGGGGATCCCTAGAAATTGGAAACGAACAACGGTGGAAGCGCTTTACAAAGCGCTGCCCCTACCTGTTCCCCCTTCGGGGGGATCCCTAGAAATTGGAAACAGTGAAGGAGTAGTCTATATTGCCTCTGAAAAGGGCTTATTTGAGGTTCCCCCTTCGGGGGGATCCCTAGAAATTGGAAACCAACCCGAACGGTTTCCCCAGGTGGATGGATACTCTATCCCGTTCCCCCTTCGGGGGGATCCCTAGAAATTGGAAACAGTGGGTGATCAATTTCATCCCACTCAAACGGTTTATTGGTTCCCCCTTCGGGGGGATCCCTAGAAATTGGAAACTGGACTGGTAAACCAGGATCCTCCACAGCCAGAGAGGTTCCCCCTTCGGGGGGATCCCTAGAAATTGGAAACCCCACCCCATCATGCAGATCCGCCGGTACAGATCTGGTTCCCCCTTCGGGGGGATCCCTAGAAATTGGAAACTTAAACTGGAGTCCTTGGGAAGACTTCTCAATGAAGTGTTCCCCCTTCGGGGGGATCCCTAGAAATTGGAAACAGGGTGGCTACGCCACCGCTCCGCGGCAAGCCCTTGGTTCCCCCTTCGGGGGGATCCCTAGAAATTGGAAACGGTTCAAGCAGGTAAAGTAATGCATAATAGACCTCCCTTGTTCCCCCTTCGGGGGGATCCCTAGAAATTGGAAACCTACGAAGACTATATTGAGTATTGTGTTCTCAGGGAGGGTTCCCCCTTCGGGGGGATCCCTAGAAATTGGAAACTCGAGTGCTCGCTGGTCTAGTGCGGGCCAGTCCTCTGTGTTCCCCCTTCGGGGGGATCCCTAGAAATTGGAAACGGCTGCCTCGATTATTGGTCTGATTTTATAGTTGGGTTCCCCCTTCGGGGGGATCCCTAGAAATTGGAAACACTCACTTTAGCGATTATCTGGATCAGATCACGCAAAAGTTCCCCCTTCGGGGGGATCCCTAGAAATTGGAAACGTCGAGGATAACGAACTCAACCGGGATATGCTCTCGTTCCCCCTTCGGGGGGATCCCTAGAAATTGGAAACGTGCTGTAAGCATACGGCCAGCTCCCACTAGGGAGCGTTCCCCCTTCGGGGGGATCCCTAGAAATTGGAAACGATCCCTTGCGGCCCGAACGATACCGACTGCTTTCCAGTTCCCCCTTCGGGGGGATCCCTAGAAATTGGAAACACTCCTAGATGCTGCTGGATTTCTCGGTCGACTGGCAGTTCCCCCTTCGGGGGGATCCCTAGAAATTGGAAACTTCAAAAATAAAGGAGAGTCTTATGCAGGCTCTCCTTTGTTCCCCCTTCGGGGGGATCCCTAGAAATTGGAAACTCCAAACTTAATCTCCCCGGCGATGGTATAGTTCTCGGTTCCCCCTTCGGGGGGATCCCTAGAAATTGGAAACAGAATCTTTCGACGTAGTCGGAGTAGTAGATCCAGGGACCGTTCCCCCTTCGGGGGGATCCCTAGAAATTGGAAACCCGGTTCAACCAAAACCAACTCTTCTGCCTAAACCTCAAGTTCCCCCTTCGGGGGGATCCCTAGAAATTGGAAACAAGAGTAAAAAGCTAGTTCCCTCACCAAAGGCTGCCACTGTTCCCCCTTCGGGGGGATCCCTAGAAATTGGAAACAAGATAACTAACCCCCTTCAACACCCAGGATTATTTCGTTCCCCCTTCGGGGGGATCCCTAGAAATTGGAAACCGGCAGCAGTGTGGGAACTTGCTTCGGCTCATCCTTGGCCACCGTTCCCCCTTCGGGGGGATCCCTAGAAATTGGAAACTCTCACTGCCTAATCGGAGGTTGAAAATGGCTATCATGTTCCCCCTTCGGGGGGATCCCTAGAAATTGGAAACACCAATAACCCAACGATATCCGCCGACTCGCTGTTTGCTCCCCGTTCCCCCTTCGGGGGGATCCCTAGAAATTGGAAACCTTTCTGTACACTTCGTACCTTTGTTCAGCAAAGGTACTGTTCCCCCTTCGGGGGGATCCCTAGAAATTGGAAACGGCCAAACCCCTCGTGGGCGGTAGCCTGCGAGCTAGACCAGTTCCCCCTTCGGGGGGATCCCTAGAAATTGGAAACGAGGGGGTGGTTTTGAAAAAAGATCTATTTCATACTACTCCGTTCCCCCTTCGGGGGGATCCCTAGAAATTGGAAACTTTATCTAGATCAACAACATTACCAGGACGAGACAGTAGTTCCCCCTTCGGGGGGATCCCTAGAAATTGGAAACAGATCGGAGGAAGCGGGGCTCCAATCATCGTGTAGAACGATTGTTCCCCCTTCGGGGGGATCCCTAGAAATTGGAAACCAAGGCCAGCCTTGGACAATGTCCCACTCGCTGAGTGAGGTTCCCCCTTCGGGGGGATCCCTAGAAATTGGAAACACCCCTGGGGCTCCAGTTTAACTTTAATAACTACGAAGAGGTTCCCCCTTCGGGGGGATCCCTAGAAATTGGAAACGGGCCAGTTGTCCTCAGTAGTTTCGTATAATGCACAATGCGCGAGGTGTTCCCCCTTCGGGGGGATCCCTAGAAATTGGAAACGCGGGTAATTACCCCGCTGTACCAAGACTGGTTCTTTGTGCAGTTCCCCCTTCGGGGGGATCCCTAGAAATTGGAAACGGGGTTGGTTATATATTCAGTTGTATACTCTATACTCGTTCCCCCTTCGGGGGGATCCCTAGAAATTGGAAACCCGGGAACCATGGGTTGTAAACCCATCGGTACCTCTCTGGTTCCCCCTTCGGGGGGATCCCTAGAAATTGGAAACGACAGTATAAAACAGGGGACGCGGCTTCGACTAATTCGGTTCCCCCTTCGGGGGGATCCCTAGAAATTGGAAACCCTATAGCCACAAAAAATCCCCCGCCAATAAGGCGGGGTTTTTCCTTCGGGGGGATCTATAGAATTGGAAACCTAGGGATCCCCAGTTGGAAAGAAATTGGAAACAGAGAAAAGATTAGAGTAAAGCCGGTGCTGCTCGGCAGAGGCCAGGCAGCGCTGTTGGTGCTCAGGCCACTCCTGGAGGGCTAGTTTTTGTTGTTCCTGGAGAAGGGTTTGTAGGTCTGAGTCTGCAGGCAGCTCGCCTTGCAAAACCTGCAAATCGTTAAAGCGGCCCAGTTGATCCTGCAAGCACTTCAGGGTTGCTATCCAATCTTGCATGGTTTCCCCGTAAAAGGGCGCAAAAAACTCCACCTGATAGCGCAGCCGTTTGGTGGCCTTGCGCAGCTCGTGCAGTTGCTCAGCCTGGGCTTCCGTTGCGGGGAAAGCAGGGATCCGCCAGCCTGGCTGCAGCAGCCACTGGGCCAGCAGGGGAGTCAGCAAGTGGGGCAAGCTTTCCGGCAAAGGCAGCTCCGCCTGAGGCTTATAGCGGGGGTGAGCCAGCCACTGCTCGCAGGCAGCTTGAAACGCCAGGAAGTCAGCATCTTCAAGAATGCGGCGGGAGCGTTTCTCGGCTTGGGTTCGACGTTGCTGCAGATCTTGTTTTAGCTTCTCCAGTTCTGCCTGCTGGGCTGCCGGGATCCCTTCCCAGCAAGGTTCCTGCAGGATTTCCAGCAGCACGTCCAGATCCCGCTGCTTGCCCAAAGCACTGGCCAGCTTTTGCAGGCGTTTGGGCTTGAGAGGCTTGGGCAGCCGGACGGATCCCTGAAATACCTGCACCCAGGTGCCAATACGGCGCAAGGTTACCCGGATTTGGTGCAGAGACTCTGCCGCTTCTGGATGCTGGGTCAGAACTCGCTTTACGTGTTTCTGCAGCCGCTGCCATTGCTGGCTCAACAGCTGGTGGGCCCAGGCGGCCACGGTTGGCAAGGGCGCAGATGAGGGCAAGGTCAAGTGCAAGGACTCCGTCCCGCTAACGCGAAAGGACTCCGTCCCGCTGACGCGATCGGTTTTCAGCTCAGCAGCAACAGCGTCCACAGCCAGTCTCCTCTACCCAAAACGAGAACAAAGAGGGCAGCAGGCTCTTTTCACATAGGTCATCCAGCCTAGCTTGAGGTTACCCCCGCCTCTTCCTTTTTAACCTAATCTTAACCTTGGTAAACCGAGCAGGCTGTGGCCAGGGAAACTGTCGCGAGCTTTGGCCTGTCGCGCCATTCCCATCAGCGGAACAGAGCATGACTCTAGTCAATAATAAGCTCAACTATACTGAAAATAATGTATAATATGTTCAGTACGGATTACTACC
>NZ_JANSIG010000051.1:0-21306 GCF_047461975.1 Synechococcus sp. R55.3
TTGGGGAGAAGCCGAGGCGGATACAGCACCAAGATTCATGTGAGTGTAGATGGGTTGGGAAATCCGCTGGAATTGAGGATAACTGGCGGAGAAAGGAACGATATTACTCAAGGGGAAGAATTGATAGAGGGCTGGCAGAGAGAGGATACCAAAGTAATTGGGGATAAAGGATATGATGCCGATAAGTTGATTGAGAAGATAGGGGAAGCTCAAGCGGTTATTCCGCCTAAAAGGAATAGAAAGACGCAGCGGTATTATGACAAGCATTTATATAAAGAAAGGCATTTAACCGAATGCTTTTTTTCATAAGTTGAAGCAGTACCGGCATCTATTTTCTCGTTTTGACAAGTTGGCAAGAAACTTCTTGAGTTTTCTCTATCTCGTCAGTGCTCTCTTTTGGCTCAAATAAAAGATCAACACAACCTAGTGGACGAGTGCCATCGCAAGGTAGCAGCGTTCCTGACCGATCACTACCGCTTGATATTTCTGCCCACCTTCGAGTCGGCCCAGATGGTTGCCAAGGCGGGAAGAAAGTTTGGTAGCAAGACGGCTAGGGCGATGCTGACCTGGGCGCACTATCGGTTCAAGCAGTTCCTGAAGTTCCAAGCCAGGAAGAAGAACGTGGTGGTGGATGTGTCAGAGGCGTACACCAGCAAGACCTGTACGAGGTGTGGGCATATCCACACCCAGTTAGGGGGTGCGAAGGTGTTTGTCTGTCCCGAATGCAACCACAAGCTACCACGGGATTGGCAAGGCGCTCTGGGGGTATTCCTCAGGGCTTTGCGGGATACCGCCATTCTGTTCAGTACTGAGCAGGATGCTATCGCTGCTTCTCTGGGCAGCAATGTGTGGCTACGCCACGCAAGCGAACAGGAAAGTTCAGCGTAAATGTATCAGTCCTGCTGCACTATAATGTTCTCGCTTCAAGGTCTCCGCTTTGAGGTTTGCCATTGGACTTGAGCCTTGAGCCACTTGGTTCTTCATTTTTCCCGATCTTTGCCCCCAACTCTATGACCCAACGTGCCCTAATTACCGGCATCACCGGACAGGATGGCTCTTACCTGGCCGAGCTGTTGTTGCAGAAAAACTACGAAGTTCACGGCATCATCCGCCGCGCCAGCACCTTCAACACCGACCGCATCGACCACATCTACGTGGATGCCCATGACCCCCAGGCTAGGCTATTCCTTCACTACGGGGATCTCACGGATGGCACCACCCTGCGCAGGATCCTGGAACAGGTGCAGCCGACGGAAGTGTACAACCTGGGGGCCCAATCCCACGTGCGGGTGAGCTTTGATGCGCCGGAATACACTGTTGATGCAGTGGCCATGGGTACCCTGCGTCTCCTAGAGGCCATCCGCGACTATCAGCAGCGCACCGGGATCCGGGTGAAGTTTTACCAGGCAGGCTCCTCGGAGATGTTCGGCCTGGTGCAGGAGATCCCGCAAAAGGAGACCACCCCCTTCTACCCGCGCAGCCCCTATGCCTGTGCCAAGGTGTACGGCTACTGGCAGACGGTCAACTACCGCGAAGCCTACAACCTCTTCGCCTGCAACGGTATCTTGTTTAACCACGAAAGCCCACGGCGAGGGGAAACCTTTGTAACCCGCAAGATCACCCGCGCCGTCAGCCGCATCGTTGCCGGCAAGCAAAGCAAGCTGTACCTGGGCAACCTGGATGCCAAGCGGGACTGGGGCTACGCCAAAGACTACGTCGAGGGGATGTGGATGATGCTCCAACAACCCCAGCCGGATGACTATGTGCTGGCTACTGGGGAAACCCACACCGTGCGTGAGTTTGTGGAACGGGCCTTCGCGCTGGTGGGCCTGCCGATTACCTGGAAAGGCTCCGGCCAAGCCGAACAGGGGCTGTACAAAGACCAAGTGTTGATCGAGATCGACCCCCGCTACTACCGCCCAACCGAGGTGGATCTGCTGTTGGGGGATGCTTCAAAAGCCAAGCGAGTCCTGGGGTGGGAACCCAAAGTAAGCTTCCCGCAATTGGTGGAGCTGATGGTGCTGGCCGACTTGGAAGCCATCGGCCTGGATCCGGATCCCATCTTGGGGGAACGGCGCACCCTCAACGGCCTGCTCAGCGAAGATCGCGCCTTCATCCGCACCCAAATGGGGGTTCACTACGACTGACAAGACAGTTAGAACGGTGGAGACGGGATCCCAAAAGACAGCCTTGCCCCCTTGCCCAAAGTAGGGATCAAACGCTTAATATAGTAGATCGCCGATTCTTTTGGTGGTTTGTACTCTTGCTCCCTAGCTGACCATCTCTTGCAGAGTTTGTTTGCTGATTTTGGAGAAATGCCCGCATGTCCCGCTACACAGGTCCCCGCCTAAAAATCATTCGTCGCTTCGGGGGACTTGATCTGCCCGGTTTGACGCGCAAGCGCCCCAAAAATACCAATCCACCCGGTATGCACGGAGCCGAGCGCAAGAAAAAATCCGAATATGCCATTCGCCTGGAAGAAAAGCAGAAGGTGCGCTTCAACTACGGGCTGAGCGAGCGGCAGATGATCCGCTACATGCGCAAGGCACGGCGCTCCAAGGGATCCACCGGTTTGGCCTTGCTGCAAATGCTGGAAATGCGGTTGGATTGCATCGTATTTCGTCTTGGCATGGCTCCAACCATTCCGGCAGCTCGGCAGCTCGTGAGCCACGGCCACATAGAGGTTAACGGCCAAAAGGTAACCATTCCCAGCTATGGCTGCAAAGTGGGGGATGTGATTACGGTAAAAAACAAGGAATCTTCCCGCAAGCTGGTGGCCGCCTACGCGGAGTATCCGGGATTGTTCTTGCCAGACTACCTGGAGTTTGACAAAGAAAAGCTGCGCGGACGCATCAAGGAATTGCCCCCCCGCGAGCAAATTTGCGCCCCGGTCAACGAGCTTTTGGTGGTCGAGTTCTATTCCCGCAAGCTCTAGGGATCCCCTTTTGTGGCCATTACAAATTGCAGGGGGGGCGGTTTGACGTTCTCCCCACACCCGAAGGCAGGGGATTTTTCACGGTTTGCTTTTTCATAGTCTTCACAGAGTTCCCCCTCTTTCTTGCTCGCGTTGGCAATGCGCAGCGCTGGGGTCATAGTCATTTCGATTCAAACCAGGACACTGTACCCACAACTAAAATGTCGGTCGCGTCAGCGTTGCGGAGCAATAATGCAGAGGGCCAGAAGGTTTCTCTCAATAGCCTGGCTGTCTCAGCCTAACCTGAAGCAACTATACTTCCAGCTTGGAATAGAACTGTTTCGTCGCGGTATCCATAGCACCCCTCTCCTTTTGGAAGAAGGGCTGGGAGTGAGGGAGAAAGGCTCAGGTCAAAGGCTGCCAATGGCCCGTTTCAGTTGCACCAAGGCGCGATTGTAGGCGATTACAGCATTGGAAAGGTTGCCACGGGCAGTGGTGAGAGCAGCTTCAGCATTGATCACCTCGGTTTGGGTGCCCACCCCTGCTTGCAAACGCAGCCGGGCCAAGCGCAGGCTCTCTTCTGCCGAGGCAATTGCCACTTTGGCCGAGTCGATCTGTTCACGGCTGGAGCTGAGGGTCAGAAAGGCTTCTTCCACCCCCCGCTGGATTTCGTTGCGGGTGCCGACGAAATTGCTCACGGCCACCTGCCCGTCGATCTGAGCTTGGCGGGCTTGGGCAGCCGCTTCTCCCCCATCGAACCAAGTCAAGCTGAAATTGGCTCCCACCGAATAGCCAACATCAAAGCTATCGCGGCTGGCGTTGAAATCGTTAACGGCATCGAGGCTGGCGAATAAGCCAATTCGGGGGCCATTGCGGGCCTGTGCTAGGCGCACACGGCTTTGGGCCTGCTCCAATTCTCGGCGTCGGCTCTCCAATTCCTGTCGTTGGGCAAAGGCAGCAATGATGGTCTCTTCCAGGCTGAGATCCCACTCTCCCATCGGCTCGATGCGGTCGCTGGCCAACACGTCGGTGGGGCTGGGAAAATTCAGCAGTTCGGCCAGGCGGCGGCGATTCAGTTGCTGGGTGTTCTGGGCCACCAGCAAGGTTTGTCGATTGTTGGCCAATTCCGTCTCTGCCTGGAGAATCTCAAAGCGGGTACCCAGCCCGGCCCGTTCTCGAGCTTGAGCATCCCGCAGAGTAGCTTCAGAGCTTTCAACGGCAGCTTGGCTGATGGCAACCCTGGCATCTGCGCTTTGCAGATCGTAGTAGGCATTGGCCACAGCTTGTTTGACCGTCTGCAGCGTTTGCTCCAGTTGCAGTTGGGCGATGCGCAGAGCTTCCTGGGCCAGCTTCAGGTTTTGCTCCCTAAGGCCACTGTCAAAAGCGGTATACTCCACCCGCACCACACTGGCCGAGAGGGTGTGGGATTCGCGCCTTGGCCCACCACCAGGAGAGGGAGCCTCACTGTACTGGTAGTTGGCACGGCTGGAGAGGGTGGGAGCAAAGGCAGCTTGAGCCAGGGCTACCCCGGCCTCGGCCCGCTCGACGGCCAGTCTGGCCTGCTGCACAGCCGGGTTCTGGGCAACGGCGATCTCCAGAGCTTCTTCCAAAGACAGGCCCTCCCTTCGCTCGATGCGCACCTGCAAGGGGGATTGGGGCACCACCAATTCTTCAGCCTTGGAAGCCCCCTGCAAAGCCAGGTCAGCCGCAGGGGTAGGGTCAGCAGGGTTGGAGGGAATCGATAGGGTGGGGGGGGGTGGGGGGGTGAGGATTTCGCGGCTGTTGGGCAGAGCAAAGGCAGCAGAGCTGGGAGATTCCGGCTGAGCAAGAGCAGGGACAACCCAGAGCAGGCTCAACAGTAGGCCACAGGGAGCAGAACAGGCAAGGTTCAACTGGGATCCCGCCGAGCCCGTCTGCTGTTGAGGAAGTTGAAGCGGATCCCTGGCTCCATTTTGCATCGCCATCGTGCGGTCATTCTCAACATCACCCCTAGCAGTATCGCAAAATGAAGGACAAAGATAAGACGGTTTTCCGCAGGCTCGCTGGCTGCCCTGTTCGGGCCAGTGGAAGCGAGTCCTCGCATTTGCCCCTGCAACGATGAGGCCGACCTGCGTCTGCCAGGAGCTCCGAGCACGGGCGGGACTCCTCTACACTCAGCAGAGACGCTTGGATTGAGACCGAGTCGATTTAGATTTAGACTCAGTTTAGAATGGTGGGGCCATCTGTCCGTGATGGCGGGGGTGGGTGTTGTGGGCGATGAAAGGGGGCAAGGTGGCAGACTCTCAGAGCACGCCCAAGCAAGGGGAGACCTCTTCCGGTCGGGATCGGGCCTCGCGGCCGAAAAAAAGTAAGCCAAGCCCTTCTGCCCAGTCCGGGGATTTGGGAACCTCAGAAGCAAGAGCGCGGCCAAAACAGGCCGATAGCACTCCGCGCCGTGCGGAGCAGCAGGAGATTTTACAAGATCACCCTTCTGGCTTGAACCCGCCCAAAAATCTCTCTATACTGCAGGGAACTTTATCATTTGCTCCCGCTTCTTCATCTCTCCTTCAATCTATGTGTGCTCCCTCTTCAGGTGACTCGGATCCCATCCTTTCAGAGACTCATGCGGGCTGTTCAGCATCCGAACCGGATCCCAGCACGGAGCGCCATTTGGCCCTGAGGCAGCAACAGCCCTTGGAGAGCCGTCTGCTCAAAGCCGAAGCCGAGCTCCAAGAGCGGCGAGTTCTTCAGGAACAACTGCAGGCTTTGCACCAGAAGGTGGCCGAACAAGAGAAGGCGCTGCAGGAGCGGGAGCATCTCTTGCAACAGTTGCAGCAGACTTTGGCGGCTCAGAAAGTCCAGATCTCGGATCAGGAAGCTCAGCTTGCTGCTCGGCAACGCTTAAATGAACGGCAGCGGCAGGATATCGAGGCCCTGCAGGAGCAGATTGAGCAGCTACGCTTGGCCCACGCTCAGGAGCGCCGTCAATGGGAACAGCGCCAGCAGGAGCTGCAGGCCTCTCTGCTGGAAGCCCAGGATGTGGCGGAAAAGCGGGTGGAAATGCTGCAACGCTTTAAGGCAGAGCTTTCTCTGGCCCGCACTCAAATTGCCGAAACTCAAGCGGAGCTGAGCAGCCTGCGAGCTTTGTACAGCGACCAACAGGCAGCCTGGCAGGAGCAACGGGAACACCTCGAGGCCCGTTTGGCGGGCTATGCCGAGACGGAAGCCGAGGCCGAGCAGCGCTGGCGGGAACAACGGCAAGAGCTAGAAGCAGCCCTGGCCGAAGCCCAAGCTCAATTGGCGGCTTTGCAAGCTCAGCAGGAGCATCTGCGCCAGGGATCCCGGGAGCAGCAGCAGCTTCAACAGCAGTGGCAGGCCCAGGCCGAAGCGCTGCAAGTGGCCCTCTCTCAAGCCCAGGCGGAAGTTACCCGTTGGCAGCAAGAGCACCGCCATCTGCAGGAACAGTACGCCCAAGCCCAGCAGCATCTCTCCGCCATGGAGCGGCAGTTGCAGGCTGCCTTGGAGCAGTTGGCCGCCCAACCCGACTGGCAGCCACAGTTGCGCTCTGCGCAGGCAACCATTCTCCATCTGCAAGAAGAAATTGCAACCTTGTCCACGCAACTGGAGAAGCAAGCAGAGCAGATCAAAGCCCTGCAAGGGGAGCGTGCTGCCCTGTGGGAAGAAAACCGCTCTCTCCGAGAAAAATACGAGCAGCAGCAGATGCATGTGCTGAGCTTGAAGGCGGCTTTGGAACGCAAAGGCTTGGATGTCCCACCTCGGGCCGATACCTCCAGCGCCCTCACGCGAACAGAGTCCCTTGGCCAGGCTCTGTCTCCAACCCCTGCTGCCAAGCCTACAATTCAGCCCCTGGCCCAACCTCTACCGTCTCGGGCCAGCAAGCGGGCGGTCGATCTGCCGAGGTTTCTGCCCCGTCCGTGAGGGATCCCGTGTTGCAGCCTGTTCCTCCCCGCTGGCTGGAAGTGTGGGTGGATCATCCCCATTTGGGGGGTTGCTTTACCTATCGTGTGCCAGAGGGATCCGCGCCAGAAGCGGGCGACCTGCTCAGCGTACCCTTTGGTCAGCAAATGGCGGGGGCAGTGGCCTTGGGTTGGCGCTCCGAGCTGCCGGCAGGGGTGGATCCGCAGTCGGTGCGGGAGATCGAGGCGGTGGTGGCCAAAGGGATCCTGCCCAAAGAATTCTGGCCCCTGCTGCAGCGGGTGGCCGACTATTACCTCACCCCTCTGGCCCAGGTGGTGCGCACGGTATTGCCCCCCGGCTTGCTCAGCCGTTCTCAGCGGCGTGTCCGCTTGCTCAGGCTCCCTGCCGAAGGGGAGGAATGTTCGCCGGCTGCCCAAACCCTGCTGCAGCTGCTTCAGGCCAAAGGGGGAGAGCTGTCTTGGCGCTATGTGCAACAGCAGGTGCCCACTGCCGCCCTCGCCCTGCGGGAACTGCAGCGACGGGGTTGGGTGGAGAGCTTTTGGCAGGAGCAACAGGGGGGCAGGGTGAAAACCCAGCTGGCCGCCAGTCTGGCCGACGACTCCCCAGAGGGGCTGAGCCTCCCTCAGCAGAAGGCGCTGCAGATCCTCAAGCAGAAGGGGGGAGAGCTGCTGCTCGCCGAGTGGGAGCGCCTGGCAGGAGTGAGCCGAGCGGTTCTGCAGGGGTTGGCCCGCAAAGGCCGTGTCCACCTCTACGAGCGCCCACTGCTGCGGCTGGGAGATGCCAGCCTGCCGGGGTGGCGGGATCCGCCCAGGCCCTTGACGGCCGCCCAGGCCCAGGCGGTAGAGGCGATCCGGCAAGCTTTGGGCCGGTTCCAGCGGTTTTTACTGCACGGGGTCACCGGTTCTGGGAAAACGGAAGTGTACCTGCAGGTGATCGCCCAGGTGCTGCAGCAAGGACGGTCGGCGCTGGTGCTGGTGCCCGAGATCGGCCTTACCCCGCAACTGATGGATCGGTTTCGGGCGCGGCTGGGATCCCAGGTGTGGGCCTACCACAGCGGCCTCTCGGAAGGCGAGCGCTACGACACCTGGCGGCAGATGCTGTCCTCCACCCCCCAAGTGGTGATCGGCACCCGCTCGGCGGTGTTTGCCCCCTTGTCCAAGCTGGGCCTGATCGTCTTGGACGAAGAGCACGACGACAGCTTCAAGCAGGATCAGCCCCAGCCCTGCTACCACGCCCGTCAGGTGGCCGAGTGGCGGGCCGAGCTGGCCGGTTGTCCCCTGGTCCTGGGCAGTGCAACCCCAGCGGTGGAAACCTATGCCGCCCATCTGCAGGATCCGCAGCGGTGGATCCGGCTGGCCCTGCCGCAGCGCATCCCCCAAGCTGGGATCCCGGCCACCCTGCCCCAACTGGAGCTGGTGGACATGCGCCAGGAGCTCCAAGCCGGCAACCGCAGCATCCTCAGCCGCCGTCTACACCAGGCCCTGCAGCAGACGCTGGACAGAGGGGAACAGGCCATTCTCTTTGTCCCCCGCCGCGGCCACAGCACCTTCGTCTTGTGCCGTAGCTGCGGGTTTGTCCTCACCTGCGAGCATTGTGATGTTTCTCTCACCTTTCATCTGGCCCATCTCGGCGGGCAGGAACTGCGCTGCCACTACTGCGGCGCCCGCCAACCCCATCCGCAGCGCTGCCCCGCCTGTGGATCCCCCTACCTGAAGCACTTCGGCACCGGCACCCAAAAAGTGGTGGAAGTGCTGCACCAGCATTGGCCCCAGCTCTCGATTTTGCGCTACGACAGCGACGCCACCCGCCGCAAGGGATCTCATCGAGAGTTGCTGGAGCGGTTTCGCAGCGGCAAGGCCCAGGTGCTGGTGGGCACGCAAATGCTCACCAAAGGGTTGGACATTCCCCAGGTGACCTTGGTGGGCGTGATGGCCGCCGATGGGCTGTTGCACCAAGCCGACTATCGCGCCGGCGAGCGCAGCTTTCAACTGCTCACCCAAGTGGCGGGGCGCTCGGGCCGGGGATCCCTGCCGGGACGGGCGATTGTCCAGACCTATCTGCCGGAGCACCCAATTTTGAGGGCGGTGCTGGCCCAAGATTACGAGGGCTTCTTGCGGGCAGAACTGCAACAACGGCGAGAGGGGGGCTATCCTCCCCACCGAGCTTTGATTTTGATCCGCTTGAGCAGCACCCGCCTGGAAGCCCTGGAGCGTTATTGCCATCGGGTGGCCGAACGCCTACAGGGGATCCCAGCAGAGGTGTTGGGGCCGGGGCCAGCTCAGGTGGAGCGGGTTGCCGGACGCTACCGCTGGCAGATCCTGCTGAAGCAACTGCCCGACCAAGATTGGGATCGCCCGAAGCTGGCTGCGCAGATCCAGGCCGCAATTGGCCATCCCCCCCAAGGGATCCGCGTCAGCCTGGATGTGGATCCCCTGCGGATTCTCTAGGAACAGTTGACCCGGCGCGCGGCAAGCCCGCCGATCCCGCGAGATCTTCCCGCGAGATCTTCCCGCGAGATCTTAAGGTAGTCTGGTTTCGGGGCCACCCGTATCCAACTCAACTCTGGCAAAGCATGGCTGAAAACCGGACTGGCGCGTTTATTGGTGGGCTGTTGCTGGGAACTGCTGTGGGCACCGCCATTGGCCTGCTCTTGGCTCCCCGCAGCGGACGGGAGACGCGGCGACTGCTGAAGAAATCGGCAGAGGCCCTGCCAGAGGTGGCAGAAGATGTGACCAGCAGTCTGCAATATCAATCGGAAAAGTTGTTCGACGCTGCCCAACGCAGTTTGGATGAGGCTCTGCTGCGGCTGCAGCAGGCAGTGGCGGTGGGCAAAGAAGCCATGTTGCAGAAGCGAAGGGAGCTGCTCCAAGCACAGAACTCGCGTCCCTTTGGCGGGGAAGAAGCTGACCTAGAAGCTCGGGATGGGGAGGAGGCGGCGGGATGAACGACCCGGTCTTTTGGCTCGGCCTCTCGGTAGGCCTGGTAGCAGTGGGCATTTTGGCAGTGATCCTGACCCTACTACCTGCCGTCATTCAACTGGGTCGAGCTGCCCAGAGCGTGGAGCGCTTTTTCGACACGCTGCTGCGGGAATTGCCGCCCACGCTGGAGGCCCTGCGCCTGACCAGCCTGGAAGTGAGCGAGATTGCCGACAGCCTCGACGAAGGGGTGAAAGGGGCTGGGCAAGTGGTGAAGCAGGTCAACCGCTCCATCGAAGGAGCACGCACCCAAGCCCAGGGCGCCCAAGTCAATATCCGCAGCTTTTGGGCAGGGGTACGGGCAGCCTGGCAGACGCTGTCCGGCGAAGTGCCCCCCACCACTGGCGCGATTCACAACCCGCGGCTGCGCCCATCCGACCCATCCAACCGTTCTTTCTCCGCTGCTTCATCAACACTTCCCCTGGGAGGTGACCGCCCTTTTGCCGGCGGAGCCACACCAGAGGGATCCCAAGCCGCTGCCCAATCTTCCCGACCGGACATCGCCAATCCCTAGGCGTTCCTCAGGATCTTCTGAAAGACAGGCGTAGGAGGCTGGGGCTCTTGCCCGGGGGGAAGCTGGCCCCAAGTCGCATCGGGATCCCAGCGCAGTTGCAGGGTGTCGGCGAGGGAGAACCCCAGCTGCTGCAGGATCTTGAGGCTGAGAGCGGGAATGAGGGGGGAGAGCAGGACTGCCACCCAGCGCACACTTTCCAGAACGGCATAGAGGATCTGGGCCACCCGTTCGTTTTGCCCTTGCTTGTGCAGCGTCCAAGGAGCCTGCTCATCTAGGTATTTGTTGCTGGCCTGGGCCAAGCTGAGGGCCTTGCGGGCGGCAGAGCCGGGATCCATCCCCTCGTAGGCCGCGGCCACCAGAGGGGCAAGGGTCTCGGCCAAGGTTTTGAGAGGGTGGTCAGCCGGGATCCCAACTGCGGGAATGCGGTAGTCCGGTTGATATTTCTTGAGCATGGTGAGGGTGCGGTTGAGCAGATTGCCCAGATCGTTGGCCAGATCGGCGTTGAGCACGTCAATAAAGCGGCCCTCGCTAAAATCGCCATCCTTGCCCAGCTCGATTTCCGTCAGAAAGTAGTAGCGCACGGCATCGGCGCCGTATTGCTGCACCAGCTCAAAGGGATCCACCGTGTTCCCCAAGCTTTTGCTCATCTTGAGGCCATCTTTGGTGAGAAAGCCGTGGCCAAAGATTTGTTTGGGCAGAGGCAGACCGGCCGACATGAGCATAGCCGGCCAGTAGATGGCATGAAAGCGGACAATATCCTTGCCCACCAGGTGGACATCCGCAGGCCAGTAGCGGCGTAGGGCATTTGCCAAGGTGGGCTCGTCGTCAGGATCCAAAGCAGCACTGATGTAGTTGATGAGGGCATCAAACCAAACATAAAGGGTTTGGCCGGGATCTGCCGGGAAGGGGATCCCCCAGGAGACACTAGGGCGAGAGATGGAAAAGTCCCGCAGGCCCTGCTTGACAAAGTTAATCACCTCATTGCGGCGGCTTTCTGGTTGGATAAACTCCGGCTGCTCGGCATAGAGGGCTTCCAGCTTTTCCTGGTAGCGGGAGAGGCGAAAAAAGTAGTTTTCTTCATCTTTCCACTCCACTTTCTTGGTGGGGTGCAGAGGGCAAAACCCACCTTCTAGCAGCTCCGCCTCGTCTTTAAACTCTTCGCAGGCAACGCAGTACCACCCCTGCTGCCGCCCAACGAAAATATCCCCCTGATCCCAAACCCGCTGAAAAAACTCCCGCACAATGGCTTTGTGGCGAGGGTTGGTGGTGCGGATAAAGCGGTCGTAGCGGATGTCTAGCAACTGCCAAAGCTGGGCAAACTGAGCCGCAATCTCGTCACAGTGCTGCTGAGGGGGAATGCCGCGCTCTTCGGCGGTGCGCTGGATCTTCTGGCCGTGCTCGTCAGTTCCCGTCACCATCAGCACATCCTTGCCCCGCAGGCGGTGGTAACGGGCGATGGCATCCGCCACCAGGGTGGTGTAGGCGCTGCCAATATGGGGGGCAGCGTTGACGTAGTAGATGGGGGTGGTGATGACAAAGGTGGAATCCGGCATGAGCATCCGCAAGGCTTTCTCCCATGATAGAGGTTGCCGGAAAGTCCAAAAGGCTAAGCCAGAGCGTGGGTGGGGAGAGGCTCATTCGATGAAACTTCAGGTTAACCTTCCGGGGTGGAGCAGGGTAGCCTTGGGAGCAGGGATCCTGGGCGCCGGAGCGGCTCTGGCCCAGCCCTTGCCGGAAACCCGCATCCCCTGTGAGATCTTCATTGCCGGGGGCGGGCTGGGGGGGGTGGCGGCAGCCTATGACGCGCTGCAACTGGGCCGGCAGGTGTGCATGACGGAGATCACCGATTGGATCGGGGGGCAGGTGAGCGCCCAGGGAGTCTCCGCTTTGGACGAGCGACCCCTGCAACGAGAAAATGACATCTTCCCCAAAGGCTACAGCGAGTTTCGCCGGCGGGTACGGGAAAAATACGGCGGGGATCCCAATCCGGGCAAATGCTGGGTGAGCGTGCTCTGCTTTTCCCCTCAGGTGGGCCACCAGGTGATTCGGGAGATGTTGGATCCCTATCTGCAGTCGGGGCAGTTGCGGCTGTTCACCGAGACGGTAGTGAAGGATTTGGAGATCAAAGACTCTCAGATCCGCAGTGTGCAGGCCATCCGCAACATCCCCAAACACGCCGGCGTCCAGCCAGAGAATCGAGGGGATCTCTCCAGCTACTTTCTCGATTTTTATCGTCTAGAACCCACCGAGGACTGGGACAAGGAGATCCTGCGCTTTGAGCCGCCGCCAGAACGCCAAGACAAAACCCTGCCCTGGGTGGTGATCGACGCTACTGAAACCGGCGAGCTGCTGCCCTTGGCGCGGGTGCCCTACCGCCTGGGAACTGATGGCCAAAGCCGCTGGGAACCCAGCTCCAAGCCCTACGTGGATCCCTACTGTACCCAGGGCTTCACCTACACCTTTGTCATGGAGCGCTTCCCCGTGCCGCAGGTGCCGGTCAAGCCGGAGTTCTACAACGATCCCCTGCACGGCCCCTACTACAGTTACGAACACCCTCGCTTCAACTTTGCGCTGATCTTCACCTACCGCCGCATCCGGGGGCAGGTGTTTGGCTTTGGGGAAGAGGCCATTCGGGTGGGGGATCAATCCATGCAGAACTGGACTTGGGGCAACGACTGGCGCATCACAGGGCCGGATAAGAATTTCATCCTCACCCACGAGCAGTTGCAGGCTTCAGGCCAACTGCAGCCGGGCGGCTGGATGGGGGGCTTGCGGGTGGAAGCCCTGCGGCGAGCTGAGCAGCATGCCAAGGGCTTTTTCTACTGGCTGGTGGCGGGAAGGACGGATTTTCTCCTGCAACAGGAGGATCCCAACTTTCAAAAAGACTTCTACTTGCGCTATGCCTACCTACGGGGGCCCAATACCCCCATGGGAACTGCCAGCGGCCTCTCCAAGTACCCTTATATCCGCGAGTCGCGGCGCATCATTGGTCGGCCCAGCCTCTCCTACCCAGAAGGATTTACCATCTACGAGTCGGACATCACCACGCGGGAATCGGAGTTGAATCGTGGTCGCCCCTTTATCTTCTACGACTCAGTGGGGGTGGGCCAGTACCCCATCGACTTTCACGATTGCCTGCTGCCGGATTTTTCGCTGCCTCCCAGCAACAATAAAGACTCGCAAGCGCCCAGCTACCCCTACCAGATTCCCCTGCGGGCTCTGATCCCCCAGCGCATTGACAATCTGCTAGCCGGCAACAAAAATATCGCCACCAGCCGCATTGCCAGTGCCTCCTACCGGGTGCATCCGGTGGAATGGGCCATTGGCACCGCCGCCGGCCACACGGCCCACTTTGCCCTAGAACGGGATCTGATCCCGGCAGAGATCGTGGAGGAGCCGCTTTTGGATTTGCGGCTGTTGCCAGCTCTCCAGGACCAAATCCAGAGCTTGGGCAACCCCATTCAATTTCCTGGCACCACCATCACTGCCACCGATTGGGCCCAATCCCGCTAGCCTAGAAAGGCAGGGTTGGGAGTTGACCGGTGGATCCCGTTGGGGTTGGACTTGTGGGCTGGGAGATGCTTCGCCCCTCTTTATGGGCCGCCACGGCTCTGTGGGGCTTAGGGCTAATGTGGGGGTTTTCGCCGCTGCATCAAAAGCTGCAGGAGAGCTGGGAAAAGCAATTGCTATGGGATCCCAGTGGAGCTTTGGCTTCCTTGCTGAGCACCCTTCCCTTTTTGCTGGCAGCAGGCTTGGTGGTAGCCCTGACGGAGATCTCCTTGGGCAAAAGCTGGGCCGTCTCCTGCGGCCTGATCGCCTGCGTCGGCGGAGGCCTCTATGAACTGGGCCGGCGGGACAATGCCAGGTAACTCAAGCGCTCCGTGTTGTTAACGCAACTACCCCCAGTCTCCTCCCCTAGGGAGCGGATAAGCAACGCCAAGTTAGAGCGGCTTCAAGCGATGACCCCCCTCCAAGAAGCAGCAGAAGCAGCGGCCAAGCTGCTGGTATTCCGGGACATCTGCACCCACCCCCTAGCCCTAGCCTGGCAGGAGCTAATCCAGCAGTTGATGAGTGGGGATCCCTTGCCTTGCTGGGCGGCCTACGGGCGCTGGTTTGAGCTTTTGGCCCGGCAGGGCCTGAGCTGGCGGGAGTGGCTGATCCGGGAGATCCGCTGGGCCGATAACCCCTTTGCCCGTGCAGCGCTGCAGCCCCAAGGGATCCCAGAGCCTCTTATGCAGGCTGCCCGCCACGACCTGCGCTGTCTGCAAACCCTAGCGGACAGTCAGGAGACCATTGCCGAGCAGATGCAGGCGTTGGGGTTGGGGATCCCCTGGCCGGATGAAAACAACAGCAGCTTCGGCTGGGATCCCCGCCCTTTTGCCGATTGGGGCCTGAGCCTGGAGGACTTGATTGCCCACTATCGCCGAGAAGGGGTGGGAATCTGTGCTCGCTACTGGGCCTTTCGCTGGGGGCCAGCAGGGCTAGAAGGGATCCCTGCTCCCGATCTGCCTGACTGGGAGGAGATTTACAGCTACGAACGGCAGAAACGGCAGTTGGCGGCCAACACCGAAGCGCTGCTGCGGGGAGATCCGGCCCTGCATGTGTTGCTCTACGGGGCGCGGGGCACCGGCAAGTCTTCTCTGGTGAAGGCGTTGTTGCGCCGCTACGGCCCGCAGGGGTTGCGCCTATTGGAGCTGCGACGAACTGACTTGGTTCAGTTGCCGGAGATTTTGGCAGAGCTGCGGGCGCAGGTGTTGCCTTTTATCTTGTTTGTGGATGATCTCTCCTTTGAGGCAGAGGAAACCGAGTTTAAGCAGCTCAAGGTGCTCCTGGAGGGAGATCTCGTCGCGCCGCCCCTCAACGTGCGTCTTTATGCCACCAGCAACCGCCGCCATCTCATCCGCGAGTTTTTCGGCGACCGACCCAATCCCCAAGATCAAGAAGTTCACGCCTGGGATACCGTACAGGAAAAGCTGTCGCTGCGGGATCGCTTCGGCCTCACCCTCACCTTCACTCCCTTCACCCAAGGCGATTACCTGGCAACCGTAGAACACCTGGCGCAGCGGCTAGGTTTCACCCAATCTTTGGATGTCCTGCGCCGCCAGGCCCTGATCTGGGCACAACAGCAAAACGGCTTTTCCGGTCGCACTGCCCGTCAGTTTTTGGATGCAGTTCGGGCAGGGCTGGTGAAGGACAGCGATGGACTATAGAAGCGATAGAAGCCATGGTCGCGTCAGCGTTGGGTAGCAACATCGATCCGGCCAATCTGGATCAGACGGAAGCAAGCCGAGGCTTGGCCCGCCTGGGGATCGATGTGGGGGGCACCTTTACCGATCTGGTGCTCCTGCGCGACGGCCAGATTCAGACGGCGAAGGTGCTGTCTACCCCCAGCCCTGAGGAGGGAGTCTTTGCGGCGCTGGACAAGCTGGGGGCGCTCCAAGGAGAGCTCCGGGTTGACCTGTTCTGCCATGGCATGACGGTGGCCACCAACGCGCTGCTGGAGCGCAAGGGATCCCCCACCCTGTTTTTGACCACGGCGGGCTTTCGGGATGTGCTGGCCATTGCCCGTCAAAACCGCCCCTCTCTGTATGACCTGACACAGCCCAAGCCGGAGCCAGTGGTGCCCCGCCACCATTGCCTGGAGGTGAAGGAGCGCTGCAGCGCGGGCGGAGTGTTGGAGCCGCTCACCGATGCCGAAATCCGGCGGGTGGTGCAGGAGGTGGGGGAACGGGTGCAGCGGGATGGGATCCGCGCTATTGGGGTGGGGTTTTTGTTTTCTTTTCTCTACCCGGAGCACGAACAGCGGCTGGGGACGGCCTTGCGGCAGGCTTTTCCCGATCTGCACCTTTCCCTGTCTTGCGAGGTGGCGCCGGAGTTCCGCGAATACGAGCGCTTCAGCACCACCGCCATCGATGCCTACCTCAGCCCGGCACTGGCGGGCTACCTGCACCGCTTGGCCCAAGGATGTCGGGAGCGAGGGATCCCCCAGCCCTTGATCATGCAGTCTTCCGGCGGGGTGACCTCCATCCCTCAGGCGGCGGCCCATGCTTCGGTGGCTTTGCTCTCAGGGCCGGCAGGCGGGGTTTATGGGGCGGCCTATCTGGGTCGCCTGAGTGGCTACCCCCACTTGCTCAGCTTCGACATGGGGGGAACCAGCACGGATGTGGCCTTGATCCAAGATGGGATCCCCCAGGTTACTCCTGCAGCAGTGGTGTGCGGCTTGCCCGTGCAACAGCCCCAAATTGATATCCACACCGTCAGTGCCGGCGGCGGATCCCTGGCCCATTTGCTGCCCGGCGGTGGGCTTCAGGTGGGGCCAGAGAGTGCCGGATCCAACCCCGGGCCGGCCTGCTACGGTCGGGGGGGAAGGGCTCCGACGGTTACCGATGCCAACCTCTGGCTGGGGTACCTGCCGGATGGCGGTCGGCTGGGCGACTCGGTGCAGCTACGGCAGGGGCTAGCGGAACAGGCTATTGCCACGCTGGCGGATCCCTTGGGTTTGAGCTTGCAGGAAACTGCCGTTGGCATTCGCACCTTGGCGAATGTCGCCATGTCGCGGGCCTTGCGGGTGATCAGCGTGGAGCGGGGTTTGGATCCCGCCGATTTTGCCCTGTTGGCCTTCGGCGGAGCCGGGCCCATGCATGCCTGTGCTTTGGCAGAAGAGCTGGGCATCCGCACGATCTTGATCCCGGCTGCCTGTGGGGTGCTCTCGGCGCTGGGAATGGCTTTGGCAGATCTGCGGCGAGACTATCGGCGGGCCATCCTCCAACCTCTGCGGCAGCTCACGTCCGCTTCAGGGGGATCCCTGCTGGCCCAATGGGCAGAACCCCTGATCCGCCAGGCCCAAGCCGATCTGCAGGATCCGGCGCTGCACTTCAGCTTGGACTTGCGCTATCGCGGCCAGTCTTTTGAGTTGGAGATCCCGGTGCAGTTGTCAGATCCAATTCCTCATCTGGAGCAACAGTTTCACCAGGCCCACCGACAACGCTATGGATGGCAGGATTTGGCCCAGCCGGTGGAGGTGATTCAGTTGCGTCTACAGGCGGTGCAGGCCCTACCCACCGTGCCTTTGACTGCACCCCACCCTTTGCCAGGGGATCCCCTCAAGGGTCGGCGAGAGGCATGGTTTGGGGGCAGGATGCGCCTGGTGCCGGTCTACGATCGGCAGCGCATGGATGTGGGGTTTCAACTGCGCGGGCCGGCAATTGTCGAGATGCCGGAGGCAACGGCGGTGATCGAAGCCGGTTGGACAGGTGTCATTGACGAAGTGGGAACCCTAATCTTGAGCTGTGTTCGCGATAGCGGGACAAAGTCCTGGTGAGTCCATCCGCAAGCAGAGCGTCATGGTCATTTCGATTCAAACTAGGATACTGTGCCCACACCCAAAACGTTGCTCGCGTCGGCGTTGCGGAGCAATAATGCAGGGGGCCAGAAGCTCACCCTAACCTGAAAGACCACAGCAGAGCTTGTTTTGAGAGGGAGAGGCAGGTGCTCCAGATCACCTTGACGAATACCTTCACGATTTTTGCGTCCAGATGGGGTGTTGCTTGTTTTCATTGGGCAGGGTCTAGATAGATGGACTGGCCTCTGCAGCCCTTGCCCTGACTGGATTTTCGCGATTTCCCTCAAGGGCGGACGATGGGACTCGAACCCACGAATGGAGGATCCACAATCCTCTGCCTTAACCGCTTGGCTACGCCCGCCGCGATTCCGGCTATCTAGCTTAGCATGGGAAAAACGGGACTGAACCACAGAGGTCGAAGCACCCCAAATGCTACCCAGAGCCGATTTGTTGCAAGGGGCAGAGTATCGAGAAACCTTGGCACGGGTCTTGGATTTGGGAGAGCAAGCCCTCAAGACCTGGCAAGTGGTCTGGAGCGACTTCCTTTCCCCACCCGAAATAGCGGAGGTGCAAGCTCGGCTGCGCAACTTGACCGAACTGCAAGTGTGGGCTTGGGGAGGGTACCCTCAAGCAGAGCGCCAGCGCTTGGCCCTAGCTCGCTCTGAGGTGGGCCTAGATGTCCGGGATCCCAAGCCCGACCAAGAAGGGATCCCATTGGCCGCCATTCAGATTCAAGGCAACTTTCTCTTCGACCCGGCTACCCACCGCGATTTTCTGGGAGCCCTGTTGGCGTCCGGCATCGCCCGCGAGAAAGTGGGAGACATCCTTGTGTTGGGAGACTCAGGCGCCCAGGCCATCGTTGTGCCCGAAATGGTGGACTACCTCGCCCTAAACCTGACGCAGGTGCGCACAGTGCCTGTCAAAGTAGGTCGGATCCCCCTGAGCCAGTTGAACATTCAGCCCCCCCGCGTCAAATCCATCACCAGCGTGGAAGCCTCTTTGCGCCTGGATGCGGTAGCCTCAGCCGGGTTTGGCATCTCCCGCAGCAAGATGGTGGAAGAAATCCAACGGGGGGAAGTGCGGGTCAATTGGAAGCCCATTACCCAAGCCAGCTACACCGTTGGCCCTCAGGATTGGATTGCCATTCGCGGTCGTGGTCGGCTGCAAATCGAAGAGGTAGCCGAAACGAAAAAAGGCCGCTTTCGAGTGCAAATGACGCGGTATCTCTAGGTTTTTCTTGCCTGAGTTTTGGGAGATCGTTATGCTCATTTTGGTTCAAACTAGGATACTGTGCCCACACCCGAAACGTTGGTCGCGTCAGTGTTGTAGAGCAATAATGCATAGGGCCAGAAGTCTTTTCAAGGACTCCGTCCCGCTGGCGCGATCAGTAGCTCAGGTGTCCACCCTAATTTGAAGCGACTGCAGCTTCAAGAAATGCTCTAGAAAAAAGAGAAAAAGGCCCAGGGATAAAGCAAATACTCCAAGTAAAACAACTTCCAGATCAGTTGATAATAGCCAACGATCGCATCTCGGCGGTTGAGATCCAGATGAACACCATAGCCCAAGAGGATCCCCAGCCCCAACACATGGCTCACCAACAGCCAGAGGCCGTTGCCCGCAAGGAGAAAAGAGATCCCCACCCCGATAAATCCCAGATAGCACAAGGCCAAAATGCTAATGCAAAACCTTGAGATCCGCCCTGGCCCAAAGCGCAGCGAGAAGGTGGCAATGGCAAACTGGCGATCCCCCTCCATGTCGGGAATATCTTTGAAAAGGGCGATCACCAGCCCAAAAATCGACATAAACCCCGTCAGCCAAACAATCGGGGCTGAAAGCTCGACCCTTCCCTGCATCACCTGCTGAAAATGGCTGTAAAGGCCCAAATTGACGATCAAGCCGCGCACGCTGTAGATGCAAGCCGAGGCCGCCAGCGGAAAACGCTTCAACCGCAAGGGGGGCAACGAATAGGCCGTGCCGATCCCATTGCTCAAAAGCACCGTCAGCAGCAGATAAGGGATCCCGGCCATGGCCAGTAGGACGGACGCCACCCCACAACCCACGACGATCCCCACCCCCTGTCGCCAACTCAGGGATCCAGCAGCCAAGGGCAAATGGGGTTTGTTGATGCGGTCGATTTCAATATCCGTCAGTTGATTCAAGCCGACGATGTAGACATTGGCCGCCAGACAGGCCGCCCAAGCCCAGACCAACTGGGGCAGCGCCGAGAGAACCGGTTGCAGGGATCCGGCAGCCACAAACCCCGCCAACAGGTAGAGGCCCACCACGCTGGCGCTGGTGCCGTAGACGGTGTGGGGTCGAGCAAAACGCCAGAGAACTTGTGGGCGCAACATCAAAAAAGCTAGGGAGAGTCTTCCAGGAGAGAAGCTAGGGCTGCCCAGCGGGGATCCACCTCCGGTGCGGGAGATTCCACCGCAATACCCGGACAGTCGGGACGGCAGGGCAACTGGCGGGGCATCTCCAAATGCAGGTGCTGGTACATCCAGTCTTCGACATCCAGCTCACCATTGGGGGGCAGGCTCTCCAGCAGATCTTCTTCGTCTTGCAATTCCAGCTCCAAGGGGAGAGGTTCGGGATCCCGAATCAAAATGATCTCCTCAACTTCCAGGTGCAGCCGGTGGTTGAACTGCTGTAGGCAGCGGTGGCAGGTGAGGGTGACAATGGTACGAGCTTCAGCACTCACCTCAAGAAAGTGGCCCCGATGGCTGACTTCCAGGGATCCCTCGACAGGGGTCAAGCTCTCAAAGCCCGAAAAAAACTGCCTGAACTGCAATTCTTGGGTTTGATCCGGCATCTGCCGCAGATCGGATAGACGAATTGGCCTTAACATTGCGCCCCCCTTCACGCGTTTTGGGTAGCAGGGATCCCTGTCGTCACCGTAGCCAGAGAGCCAAGTTGCTCGTCCAAACTTCTTAAGATGGGGAAGACACCCGACGAATGACCAGACGCCGGTCAGGCTCTTTGCCACGGCTAAAGGTTTCCAGATCGGCATAGGCAGGGTCATTCAAGAGAGTATGAATTTGCCGACGCTCGGCAGCCGAGAGATCGGGAAACTCGTATTCCCGGCCAGTGGCCCTCACCTTTTCCACAGCAGCGGCAACCAAAACCTTCAGCTCCTGCAAACGCCGCTGCCGATAGCCGTCCAAATCCAAAATGTAGGGCTGCTGCTGGTCTTCCGGCTGGTTCAGGTTGAGAAGGGTGTTGGCCAGGTACTGCAACGCATCCAGCACCACGGGGGAGCGATCCTCCTCTTGAGGGGAATCTCTGGAAGATGGAGAGGGCAAGGGGGGGGCTTTCGCCAACAGCAGCCGCTTCTGAGCTGGGGTCAAAGAGTCCGCCTCAATTTCCAGCACCTCCCCCACCACCCGCACCACCGCTGGGATCCCCATAGCCGCCAGCACCTGCTGTAACCACTGCCTGGCTCGCTCTTGATTGGCCGCAAAGGTGGACTTGTTTGGCGAAGGGGCAACGGTTCCCTCAGATTTCTTAGCAGCAGATCCCGTAGAAGACTTAGGACGGCTCATCCTGGGCAGCTTCCAACTTTGAAGAGGTATCAACACTCCACCACAAGTCCACCCCAACAGCGAGGATCCCCTAGGGCTCAAAGGGCAAGGATTCCCGTCCC